>JAIVHP010000263.1 GCA_020201045.1 Flavobacteriales bacterium | reverse complement strand
CAGTAAGATTGCAGCAGTCTAAAAAGCTACCCGTAATATTTCCGTCTACAAAATTTTCATTTACAGCGGTTACTGCAGCATTTAATTCACTCGATGAGTAGCTTGAAACACAACCACCAATTTTGTTATTTGCTTCTGCTAAGAGCTCATCGACGGTCCAACCTGTGAAGGTGCCAGAGCTAATAATTAAATCCTTTAGTGGAATAGAATTGGTTGAGAACGACGGAATATTGTCATCGAATCCAACACTAATGGAAGCAGCAAGCACTTGAGATGTAAATGTACTTCCTGAGCAAGCTGGATTAGTTGTTGTTCCCAAAGGGATGAAATCCGAACTTCCACCACATGGAAGAAAGTCTGTAATTGCCTGTGCATTATTAAATGTAAATTTATTGTCGCAACCAATTTCGATTCCCAAAGGAAACGCACTATTAAAATTCGCATGCAGATACGCTCCGGGATTACTTCCAGAAGGGTTTGAGCCCCATCCACCTTGGGTTTGTGTTCTAAAACCGGTACAAAACTCATTTAAAAATGGTTGTGTCACGCAAAACTCACTAGTGGCTGAACAGCCATTAGCATCCGTTATGGTAACATAGTATACTCCTGCCGGAACATTTTCGATTGAAGATGTCGTTTGTCCAGTATTCCAGGAGTAGGAGTAAGGGGGGGGACCACCTTGTGCAGTGGCTTCAACACTTCCATCTGAAGCATCCCATTCTGATGCAGGTGTAGATGTACACGCTACCGTAGGAGCAGGATTAACAACAAAACCCACCACATTCGATTCCCCTGGGTAAATCGTACAGCCCGATCTCCGTGCACACCTTATATAGTAAGTGGTTTGAGAGATTTCTCCAGGATCATATGTCGGAGAGTTGGATCCGGGAATTTCTACCCAACCATTGTTACCCGTATTCAGCGGTTCGTTGTTGTGGTTCTGTAACCAGATATATTCCAAATCACCTGATCCGCCGGACGGCAATTCGTCGTTCGTAATTAGCGGTGGATCAAACGGGTCACATCCTTCACCGCCTCCGCTAATGGCTCCACCTTGGGTTACATTAGAGCAGGTGATCATTTCATTTTCGGCTGAGATCTTATATTCAGTTGAAAATGCCATACTGGGGGTTATTCCGAGAAGAATAAAAAATCCCAATGCGCAGAAAGCGCTTTTGATTGGTGTCAGGGTTCGGTTGGTGGTTAGGGGGTTCATGGGTATTGGTTTAATGGTGAATGGTTGTTTCGTTTTTAGCGTTGCTTTTACTGCATAAAAAAACCTGATTTCCACAAGGGAATCAGGTTCTTATGCGTATGCTAAATATGGGGTTGAACAAGTCTCCAATAGAATTGGAAAAACTTGTATTATTTCGTTTGAGAAAGGGTGTAGACAGACAACATCTGGTACATCCTTGACGGAGTGAGGTTGTTGGTTCATCTTACTGATTGGTTAGTTGGTTGTGGCTTTGAAATAATTCCAAAGTTGGGATGAAGTTAAAATTTCCTAATCAAATACAGCGCCTATCAAAGCTAAATTTGTGCCTACCATTGTCTTAAAAGTGTCGACTAATCGGATTTCTCTTGAATTAATGGTGGCTTGAGCGATTAAAAAAAGTTATTAACAATTTTAGGCGTGTTGTTTGATTTTCCGGCTTTTAGATCTGAATCTGGCCGATTTTGGGTTTTTATTTTTTTGATTTCTCGCATCAAGTAATTCCGGATTTTGGTGGGTTCTGTTTCCTTTTTTAATAGAATTCCAGGCCTGCTTTAAAACAATGGAAATCGTTTTAGAGAAAATATTTGGACATGTTAAAAAAGGCAGTTTTCTCGGCAGCATGTTTATACTGCATATTTAAGTGCTGATGCTATCTTTGCGGCTATGCAAGAAACCATATTGATACTAGATTTCGGATCTCAGTACACCCAGCTGATAGCGCGAAGGGTTCGGGAACTGAATGTATATTGCGAGATCCATCCCTACAATCAAATCCCTGAAATAGATGGCGAAGTAAAGGGGGTTATTTTATCGGGTAGCCCTTTTTCTGTGCACGATGCCGAAGCGCCACATTTAAATCTTCGGAAATTTCGCGGGAATTACCCCGTGTTGGGAGTTTGTTATGGAGCTCAATATATGGTGGAAGCAGATCCCGATGGAGAAGTAAGGCGAAGTGATAAGCGCGAATACGGTAGAGCGAATTTGCGTCAGGTTAGAACAGATAGTCCGCTTTTTAAAAATGTACCTATTGGCTCGCAGGTTTGGATGTCGCATGGTGATACCATACATAATTTGCCATCAAGCACTCAAATAGATGCTTCAACAGCCGATGTGGATGTTGCGGCCTTCTCATTTTCAGGAGAGCAGACTTATGGAATTCAATTTCACCCGGAAGTGTATCACAGCACTGACGGTAAAACGTTGTTGAATAATTTTGTAGTTGAAATATGTGGTTGCTCACAGAATTGGACTCCGCATAATTTCGTAGAAGACACCGTCGATAAACTCTCGAAACAATTGGGAAGCGATAAGGTGATTCTCGGCTTGAGTGGAGGGGTAGACTCGTCCGTTGCAGCAGAATTGTTGAATCGCGCAATTGGTTCCAATCTCTATTGCATATTCGTAGATAACGGGCTTCTGAGAAAAAATGAGTTCGAGCAGGTTTTAGAAAGCTACAAAGAAATGGGTCTTAATGTACGCGGTGTCGATGCGCGCAAAGATTTCTATAAGGCATTGGCAGGTGTTACAGATCCCGAATTAAAGCGAAAGGCGATTGGCAAGGTTTTTATCGATGTATTTGACGATGCAGCGCACGAAGTAAAAGATGTGAAGTGGCTTGCGCAAGGTACCATTTACCCCGATGTAATAGAGTCGCTTAGCGTAAAAGGGCCTTCTGCAACTATCAAAAGTCACCACAATGTGGGAGGGCTTCCCGACTTCATGAAGCTCAAAGTCGTTGAGCCATTAAGAGCACTTTTTAAAGACGAAGTACGTTTAGTGGGGAAGGATATGAATGTGCCAGCTAATATTTTAGCCCGTCACCCTTTTCCCGGTCCGGGTCTGGCCATTCGCATATTAGGAGATATCACAGAAGAAAAGGTACGGATGTTGCAGGAAGTCGATCATATTTTTATCAAAAACCTGAAAGAGTCGGGCGAATACGATAATGTGTGGCAGGCAGGGTCGATCTTATTGCCGGTGCAAAGTGTAGGTGTTATGGGAGATGAGCGCACCTACGAAAAGGCAGTTGCGCTAAGGGCAGTAACTTCTACCGATGGAATGACTGCTGATTGGTGCCATCTTCCTTATCAACTGCTGGCGAAAATTTCGAATGAGATTATAAATAATGTGAAAGGTATAAATAGGGTGGTTTACGATATCAGTTCAAAACCCCCGGCAACAATAGAATGGGAATAGCAATTAGATTTTTAGGATTTGTGCTTCTCTGGTGTGGTTTTTCGCATTATGCTGATGCTCAAGATTATCCCGAAAGAACGGTAGATGGGGAAGAGTATTTCGTGTACCGTGTAGAACCCGGAAACACGCTTTTTGCGATTGCTAGAACGTTTGCGGTGGATGTTTCGGATCTGTCTGAAGCAAATCCCGATGCCGTAGATGGACTGTCGATCGGAGATGAAGTTTTGGTTCCCATATCTGCTATTAACAAAAGACAAGCGCGTAAAACCGATGTAGATATTGACGGTGAATTCCTGCTGCATACCGTTCAGAGAAAGGAGACCTTATTCACTTTGGCCAAAAAATACGGGGTCGAAGTGGATCAACTGGTGGAGTTGAATCCCGAAGCAGAATCGGGATTGAAAAAGGGGGCGGTTTTGCGAATACCGATGGCAAACAGCACCGCCACTGATGAGCGATATGCAGAGCCCGCCCGAAACGATTCTTTCCTTGTCCATCAGGTGGTAAAGAGCCAAACGCTTTACAGCATTTCTAAGGAATACAACGTCTCGGTAGACTCTCTTCAGTCTTTTAATAACGCATCGGTATCCGAATTAAACCCTGGCGATTGGCTCGTGGTTCCGAAATACACAGAAGATTTTCTCGCCCAAAAGAAAGCTGAAGCGCTAACCGAGAAGAAGTCGGCGTACACGGAAAAGTACAGGGATGAAATGAAAGACGTGTACAAGATTGGCATAATGCTGCCTTTCGAGTTGTCGCTAAATGACTCTCTCCAAAAAAACCTGAAAAAGGGAAAAAATCTTTACGTGCTTACGGAGATTGCACTAGACTACTACCGCGGTGCGCAGGTTGCACTTGATTCACTGAAAAAAAAGGGGTTTAATGCTGAAGTTTTTGTGTACGATGTGGGAGAAGATCTCGTTAGGTGCCGGGAAACGGTGAAGCGCCCTGAGTTTAGCGAGCTCGATTTAATTTTCGGACCCCTTCATAAAAGTAGTCTCGCAATCGTTTCAGATGCATCGAAGAAATCTCAAGCTTATCTGATTTCTCCCAATTCATTCGCAAATGAAGTTTTTGAAGATAATCCCTACCTGGTCCGGGCCACTACTTCAGAAGAAACCATGATGCGGTATTTATCAAACTACATAGCTATTCACCATCAGGATCACAATGTGTACATGGTAAATAGCGAAGGGCCCATGGATTGGCCTTACAGAAAACTATTTAAAGAAAACTACAACAGTGCAATAGGTTCGTTTCCCAATAAAATTCACGATTCTATAAGGTCTATCACTGCCGATTTTATAACCCCAGCCAGAGCAAGTGAATGGTTGAGAAAGGATACTGTAAATGTGTTGGTGGTTCCATCTAATCAACTGGCATTTGTAAGTGATTTTATGACGCGACTCTCCCGGCTGGATGAAGAATATACCATCCGGGTTTATGGTCTTGATAATTGGGTGAAATACGAAAATATTGAATCTACTTACAAGAACCGTTTTGGACTTCGGGTGGTTGTTCCGCAATTTTTAAATCACGACGACGAGCAAGTTATCCACTTTTTGGAAGAGTACAGAAATAGATTTGGAATGGAGCCTACATCCCATGGTTACGGGTATCTCGGATTTGATCTGATGATGTATTTTGGCACTGCCCTTATGAGCCACGGAACGGGTTTTCCGATAAAGTTTAATGAATTGGAAATGGATGGTGTTTACGCTAATTTCCGATTCGGTAAGTCTACTACCGGAAAAGAGTTTGAGAACAAATCGGTATTTATTTTGGAATACGACGATTTTGAATTAAAACGGATTAACTAGTGGCTGCAGATATTACCAAAGAAGAAATTGCGGAAGCGTACAGGCAAATTCAATCCGAAATTTGCAGCGCCATTGAAAAGGCGGATGGAACAGGCACTTTTAAGTCAGATCACTGGAAGCGCGATGAAGGTGGGGGAGGACATACCCGGATTTTGGAAGATGGAAGTGTTTTGGAAAAAGCTGGAGTGAATTTTTCAGAGGTTTACGGCCCTTTCTCAGAACTTATGCAGCAGTCGATGAATACAGATGCCAGTGCTTTTTTTGCTACCGGCGTGAGTATTGTAATGCACCCTATAAATCCACATGTTCCTATCATTCACATGAATATTCGCTATTTCGAGATGAGCGATGGAACGTATTGGTTTGGTGGGGGCATAGATTTAACTCCACATTACATCGATCAAGGTCAGGCTGCTTTTTTTCACAAGGCGCTCAAAAAGGTTTGCGACAAACACGACCGGAATTATTACCCGCGCTTTAAAAAATGGGCAGACGAATATTTTTTTATTCCCCATCGAAATGAGACCCGCGGAGTAGGGGGTATATTTTACGATCATTTAAGTGAAGATGCCAGTCACTCCAAATCATCTATTTTTGAGTTTTCCAAAGACGTGGGAAATCTTTTTGGAGATGTTTATACGAAGTTGATTAGCGAAAACCGCGGTCGCCAGTTTTCCGAAAAGGAAAAAGAATGGCAAATGATACGGCGCGGAAGGTATGTGGAATTTAATCTGGTTTATGACCGTGGTACTAAGTTTGGCCTGCAGAGCAACGGCAGAACCGAGTCAATCCTAATGAGTTTACCAAAACAGGCCATGTGGTTTTACAACCGCGATCCAGATGTAGCTTCGCCGGAAGGTAAAACGGTTTCACTTCTTAAGAAAGGGGTTGACTGGGTTGATTTAAATTAATTTTTAACCACGATTAAAGGCCTGCGAAGTTTCTCCGATCCCACACCGATTTCCACATAGTATACACCTTCCGCCAATTCGGATTTCAATTTGAAATGGTTCGATTTCTCAACTTTTTCATCTTCATTCCATCTGGCAATTGGTTTGCCATTAATGTCGGTTAGTTGAATTTTGGTTAAAACAGCGGACAAACCCGACACGCTAATTGTTGAAGTGCCTGCATCGTATAAAACTTCAATACCGTCGTTGTAAGGGTTTAAGATTAAGTCGGTGTCAACCAACGCTGTGTATACCGACAGGTCTTTACCGTCTAGCCTGGTCCATACAGGACGCACCACTCCATTGTGCGCGGCAATATTATTGTAATCTCCAAAAAATACTTTGTCGTTTGGAATAAAAGCCGAATCGCTCAGCATGGTTTCGGTAAAGGTGTTTCCTCCATCGGTAGAAACTGCAAGGAATACATCCGTGGAAATGTCATCGTGATTCCTGCGGTCGTGATATACAAAGTAAAGATTGCCATTGGTTTGGTCGATATCCATCCAGGTAAAGAACTGCTGATTTTGCACCGTATCCTGATTGACCCTAATCGGCTCAGACCATGACTCGCCGCTGTCTGTGCTCTTGGCTAACCATATATCCGTATCGTCAATTCCATTGCGCTGATCTGCCCAGTTCACGTAGATAGTGCCGTGGTTGTCTCCACCGGAAATATCACACTTGGTTACCGGCATACCGTTGGCTCTAAGTATACCGGGAATATCAATTGACCAACCTCCGGGCATTTCGTCTATTTCGATTTCCTTTTCGAGCCAGGTCTCTCCACCATCTTCAGACTTATTGAAAACGATGCCCAGTGGTCCGGCCCACGATACGTAAATTTCGCCCGAAGGCCCGATAGCCGGTACAGCGCCTTCTACCGTGTTGTCGTCATCGAGACAGTCGCCACTAACGGAATTAATTTTCACGGGCTCGCTCCAGGTTTCACCTCCGTCTTCAGATTTTGAAAAGAGAATGTTCGATCTGTCTTCGGGATCTTCTGAATCGTATTTATCGAATTGTGTCCAGGTCAAATAAAGGGTGTTGGTATTGCGATCAATAGCTACCCAGTGCTTGTCCTGGGCTTTACCTCCATTAAGACCGGTGAAGGTTCCATTGTTAAAAGTGTTCCCGCGATCTGTTGATTTCTGGCAAACAATGCGGTCTATCCAGCTCCCGTCTTCTTCGGGTCGCGACAAGTGGAAGTGGTAAAAGGCTCCTGCTGTATCTACAGCCACAACCGGATCGCCCCATACCCCATATGTGGATGTTTGCAGTCCTGTTTTCCAGGAAACACCACCATTTTGAGAGGTGTATACACTTGCGATATTTGCCGCGGCCAGTTGCTGATTCAGGTCTTTCTCGTCCAGGGCAATAGACATCTCATTCGGATTGTAATTGGTTGAGATCAGAATGTTTTTATGCTGGGCTTGCGCCGATGCAGCTCCGAAGCACAGGAGAAAGATCACGGTTTTTTTCATCCCGTAAAGGTACGATGCAAATTAAAAATGGGGCTACCCGCTAAGGCAGCCCCTTTAAGAGTTAGGAATACAAATGGGTATGTGTCGATCGTGCATTTTTCAATCGCGATGCTATTTCCAGAGTTAAGTTTTGCAATGAAGATTTCGCCTGGAAGGTTTTTAAGATTCGTCCGGTACACATTTCCGTCTTGGGCATCCCTATTGAACAGTTATGTCGCAATTTTGCCATCCTTATCTTTTAGATTTCGATGTAGCGTTTTATTTCGAAGCTGGCTGATTTACTCTGGTGGAATTGTTTGGGATATCTCCAAAGTTGGTGCTTAGCGGCTATCCGTAGCGTAAATGGTCTTAGCATGGATTATAGATTTTACCTACACTCAGGGTGGTGGCGACACATAAGTTTGTATAATTGCTGTGAATTGTATTATGAAACTCCTCGCTACGGTTTTGCTCATGGGTTTTCCCTGGTTTTTATGGGGTCAACCCGACCATGCCGATTTCGGTACGACCCAAATTTCGAAGATGGAAGCCGAGCGATGGAGTCCGAATCTCAAAAAATCTTTTGGTTCTTACAATGGCGATAATTATCAATGGAATTACGCCGAGTGCTATTGGGAAGTAAACCCACTTGACCGCTACATTACCGGAAGGGTAGTTCATCACATAGCCATTGATAACGACGCCGGCGATACCATATCCTTTGATTTTAATGAAGCGCTCTCGGTAAATTCCGCATCGATAGATGGGGAGCCAGTTCCCTACTTTTTTTTCGACGCGTTTTCGCTTGGCCTCGATATTGGCGATGTAAATATTTCGGAGAACAGCGTGGTTGAGATCACTTATGAAGGCGAACCAAACAATTCAAACTTGATGTCTTTTAACCAGGCGGTACGGACGATAAATGGCGAGAATCTTTTCGAAATCTATACGCTTTCACAGCCCTATGGTGCGCGCGACTGGTGGCCCTGCAAACAAACCCTTCGCGATAAGCTCGACAGTATTTTTATCGAAATTACCGTTCCCGAAGGATTTCGCGCAGGATCGAATGGAAAGCTGGAGTACGAAGATGAAAACCCCGAAGGTACTATTGGTTTTGGCTGGAAACACCGGTATCCCATTCCCGCCTATCTCATTTCAATGGCTGTAGCAGAATACGATAGTTTCTCGCAATTTGTGGAAGTGGGCGGTTCGGAAATCGAAATTCTGAACTATATCTACCCCGAGCGCCTGGCACTCGAACAGAAAAGAGCTCAGGATATTCCCGAAATGATGGTCTTGTTCTCGGAGTTGTTTGGGATATATCCATATGCCGACGAAAAATATGGGCATGCTCAAACCGCTATTCCGGGGGGCATGGAGCATACTACCATGAGCACTATGTCTAATTTGAACTTTAATTTGAGCGCCCACGAACTGGCGCATCAGTGGTTTGGTAATAAAATTACCTGCGGCAGTTGGGAAGATATCTGGTTGAACGAAGGCTTCGCAACCTATATCAATGGACTGGCAATTGAATTTTTAAGAGATGAAGATGCTTTTCGAACCTTTAAAGAAGGCTTGCGGGGCAATATACTGGCTCAGCCCGATGGCTCTGTTTTTGTAAATGATACCACGAGTAGATCGCGAATATTTAACGGCAGGTTGTCTTATAACAAAGGCGCCTATCTACTGCATATGTTGAGATGGGAGCTGGGCGATGATGTTTTCTTCGAAGCCTGCAGAAATTTCATCAACGATCCCGAACTCGAGTTCGACTACGTTTACACAAATGACTTTATCAGCCATCTTGAATCGGCGTCAGGGCGGGATCTAAACTATTTTTTTGACGATTGGTACTACGGCGAAGGGCACCCACAATACAAGGTAGAGTGGAACAGAACAAGCAATGGCGTGGGGCTCGAAATTGAGCAAACCCCCAGTCACCAAAGCGTCGATTTTTTTGAAATGCACCTTCCGGTGAAGCTAATCGGTTCGGGTAATGAAGTTACCGTTGTTTTAAACCATCAGTTCAGTGGACAACGATTTCTTCTAACGCCGGGTTTTCAGGTAGAGCAAATTCAATTTGACCCGGATCTTTGGATACTTTCAGAGAATACGGTAGTCTTTAATCCATCCACGAACTTTGGTAGTGATGAAATTCTCGTTCTTCCAAATCCCGTATCGGGAGTGGTGAAGTTTACGCTGCTTAACCCGGCGCAGTTTGCCCAGTATGCAGAAATTCTCAATACGCAGGGCAAGGTTGTTATGACTTACAACCCCGCCGGGCCCATACGCGATAGCTTTGAAATGGACGTGTCACGGCTCGCGGTTGGGACTTACATTATAAGGTTGATAAATGAGGATAGCTCTACTTCAACCCGCTTTGTTGTGGCGCGAAATTAGTTGCCGGTTTTTTCCAGCTCCATCCCAAAGAAAGGATATGATTGATCGGTACCTTCGGGTGAGAATTCCCCATTTTCCACCCAATTTCCCGATCTGAGATCTGTGGTGTAGTCTACGCGGCCGCCCGGAACATCAAAGCCCCATTTCATGAGTTTCGGTTCGGGAGTTTCGAGGGTTGCAACAACCGATTCTCCGCTGTCGCGGATGGCCAGCATCTTGAATTCTTCCGTGGCAGCATCGAAGTAAATAACTCCAAGCGCCTGAAAAGTCGTGTCGTTTGTCTCTGGGTCTTTTCCCAGGCCCTTTATCAGGATGGCGCTTTTACCCGCGGCCCAGCTAATTTCTTCGGTCTGGTCAAACGATGTTTCCCGGTTCTGTTCCGTTATTGTTCCACTGCCTTTCCAGTTGCCGATAAAATGTCCGAATTTGGTTTCGAGCGCGGTTTGCGCACTCGAATAGTGAATTGCGCATATTGCGGCGAATAGTGTAATTGCTTTTTTCATCTTTTTGTTTGTAAATATAATGTAGTTTATAATATAAACCAAAATGTTCGAGATCCTTCTCCAATTGGGTGTAGTGGTTTTTATACCTTCGCGAAAATGGTTTTCGGCAATTTGATTAGCGTGCAGAAAGCCCAACAGCGATGAGATGAACTGGATAGACCTTACCATTTTCTTTGTTTACATGGTTGTGATGCTCGGCATTGGCTACTACTACATGAAGTCGAACAAAAGCAATGAAGACTACTACCTGGCGGGAAGAAATATGGGCCCCTGGCATATCGGGTTGTCGGTGGTGGCAACCGATGTTGGAGGTGGTTTTTCTATCGGCCTGGGCGGGCTGGGATTTACCATGGGATTGAGCGGATCGTGGATGCTTTTTACAGGACTTATAGGTGCCTGGCTCGCAGCGGCATTTCTTATCCCAAGGGTTTTTGATTTGGGCAGACGCATAAATTTGTTCACGTTTCCTCAGGTGTTCAAACACCTTTACGGTAAGAATGTAGCGCTTGTAGCAGCGCTTATTTCGGCTATTGGTTACCTGGGGTTTACATCGTCCCAAATGCTCGCTGGAGCAAAGCTGGCTTCGGCTACTTTTCCCACTATTTCGCTCGATACGGCCCTGGTGATTATGGGAGTTATCGCGGTTATATACACCGTTATGGGCGGATTGAAGGCGGTTATTTTTACCGATACCATACAGTGGATCATTCTTCTGGCAGGTCTCATTTTCATTGGCCTGCCACTTGGTTTTTCCGCTATTGGCGGGATGGAAGGGTTAAGGGCTCACGTCGCTCCCGAGATGCTGAGCCTAGGCAATATTACATGGCAGGATTTTGTGAATTGGGGTGTTACCATTATTCCCATTTGGTTTATTGGAATGACGCTTTACCAGCGTATTTACGCTTCGCGAACGAAAAAGGAAGCCCGGAAGGCGTGGTATATTGCAGGCTGTTTTGAATGGCCGATAATGGCATTTATGGGTGTGCTCCTCGGGCTGTTTGCCCGTGTGGCGGCAGATCAGGGAATGTTTGAAGCTATTGGCTATGCCACGGCCGAAGGAATGGACCCCGAGTTTGGTCTGCCCGTGCTACTTCGCACTATTTTACCTGTCGGACTCATGGGGCTCATGATGTCGGCGTATTTTAGTGCGATACTCTCTACGGCCGATAGTTGTTTAATGGCTTGCTCTGGCAATGTTGTAAGCGACTTACTCTACACTTCTCCGAAATTGAAAAAATTTAATGAATTAAAACTCAGCCAATGGGCAACGCTTGTGATTGGCGCCGTAGCGCTCCTTATTGCCCTGTATATGGAGAATGTGCTTGATTTAATGCTCCATTCGTATGCCTTTATGGTTTCGGGCTTGTTTATTCCCATACTGTTCGGACTCTACACCAGAAATACACCCGCAAAAGCTGCGATGGTTGCAATGATAACCGGCGGAGCAATTACGTTGATGCTTACACTCTTTGTAGACGACTTACCGCTTAAACTCGATCCCATCATTTACGGTATCGTCGCATCGCTTCTCATCATGTTGTCAGCCAAGTTTTTTGGGAAGAAGGGAAGCCGTGAAGTGGCCTGAACGGTAAAGAGCCAAAGTCAATTTCCGCGATTTTCACGTCTTTCTTTTCGCTTTTCCTGAGCTTTCTCGATTTTCTCTCTATCGATGCGTAATATGCTGTTTATCATTCCATCTAACAACCCGTCGACCCACTGGGCGACAAAGCCCTTTCGCGCGTCTCTTTCCATTTCTATAACCCCGGTTCGAAATTCATTGTTGTCCGGGTTTTCCTTCCAGAAAATTAACCCGCCCAATAAGTCGGCTACTTTGCTCAGAAATTTTCTCTTTTCATGTGTCTCTTTGTCTACGAGATTTAGACTCAGGTTACTGTACTCCATATCTACCGTTCCCGAAACGCCATAGGTATTCCCATTCATCTCAAATTCCAATTCGTGGAGGGCGCCTTCCTTGAGCTCTATACCCGCGGAGCTGTTTAGGAATTCATCCAGAAAAGTAAGCGAAACCGCATCCAGTTTACCGCTGATTGTGAATGGCTCTAAATCCCCGTAATCGTATGAAGTAGTTAAGGTGAGTTCGGCTTCATCCATGAAGATTGCATGGGCATTAAATACAAAAGCTGGAAGCGCTGGCTTTATGTTCTGAATCTTTGTGAGATTAGCATAGACGTCACTGAACGAAAGTTCGGTTTCATTCCCATTGTCGTGCTTTAAGCCAACTGCAAACTCACCGTCCGTGACTTCAACCGAATCAACCTGAAAGCAGGGCGAAAGATTTGAAATTAGCTTTTGCGGAAGGTCTGTGATTCTATCGGGAAGTGGAAACCGCAGATCTTTTTTTAGGCTTACGCTGGGTTTGTGGATATGAATTTTGGGTATAAAGCCAAGGCTGTCGCCAAAATTAATGGGTTTTTCAATCGTTATTTCAGGTATTTCTGCGGTGAACATACTTTTTCGCCAACCAAACTGTCGCGAATATTCAGCGATATCCAAATTGGATTTCAATTTCGTGTTTAAAACCGAAAACTCTTCATTTTGAGAAGAATACGTAATTCTGTCCACCTCAGCATGGTAAATGGAATCACTGAAATGATAGCGGATGTCGTTGAGAGAGACCCGTGCGTCCTTCCAGGTGAGAATATTACCGATTTGGTCTTGATCAATCGTTAAATCCGTTGTTTCAAATTCAAATCCCGTTTGTAAATTTTCGGGACCTTCGGGGTTGTAGGTTAAACGCCCTTCGGTAAGTGAAATTTTACCGAATGATATTTCTGCAGATGGTTCTCCATCAGCAACTTTTGACTCTTTATTCCGACCGCCGTTGTTAAAGTTTGTGATTTTAATTTCGGGTGATCCGATCAACACCGAATCGACGCGGAAAGCATTCTCCTTTAGAAATACGAGCGGTTTGAAACCAAACATTTCGGCCAAATCCACTTCTACTTTCCAGTTGGATGCGACCGATGATTTCTTCTCTAAAAGCAATTCTTTCACTGCAACTGAGCTCTCAAAAACACTCCACTCTGTGGCCTGGTAGTCGAACGTGTATTCGTCGCCCAGTTTTTTGCGGATCTCGCTCTTTAAGAAATGGTCAATTTTAGATTCGATAAAATAGTAGGAACCAAATGCTGTTCCGGCAAGAATCACAAACACACTTAGTGCTATCAGGAAGTTTTTTTTCACGGCGAAAAGGTCGATAAAAAAACGGTTTCAACCGCTTTTTAACATAATCCATGTTCGAAGAATGTATGATTGGGCGATACATTAAATACAGAAGGCTTATATTTGTAGGTGAAAAATTTTTGAAATACACCAATAATTTGATTTGGAAATTATTGAATATCAATGAAGAAAAGATAATATGAGCACAGGACGAAAGATGTATTCATTTTCAAACCGAGCGAACCCCGAGTTCTTCACCACGCTTAAGGCGCGGGTGAATGAATACTTTGAAACAAATAAAATAGATCGACACGGAGATCACCGGATTATAATTAAATCGGTTTTGATGTTTCTTCTTTACCTGGTTCCGTATGCGCTCATTTTCACGCCCCTGGCAGAAAACACCTTGATTTTTATAGGTTGTTGGGTAGCGATGGCTTTTGGAGCAGTGGGGCTGGGAGTGAATGTAATGCACGATGCCAATCACGGTTCTTTCTCGAAGAATAAAAAACTGAATGCGATAATGGGTCGATGCCTGAATTTAATAGGTGGTAATGCGCGAACCTGGAAGTTACAGCACA
Organism: Flavobacteriales bacterium; assembly: GCA_020201045.1. GTDB lineage: Bacteria > Bacteroidota > Bacteroidia > Flavobacteriales_D > Cryomorphaceae > JAIVHP01. The sequence goes on along the minus strand of JAIVHP010000263.1, from coordinate 1,402 downwards.
ACGTTTTGCACCACACCTACACCAACATCGAAGGGATGGATCAGGACATAGATGTACCCGGTGTTTTGCGGTTTTCTCCTCATCAGGAGAGACGTTGGTTCCACCGATTTCAATTTATCTATGCCTGGTTTCTTTATGGACTCCAAACGTTTATGCGAACTATAATTACCGATTTCGCCAACGCATACAAGTATAAAAAGCAAGGTCTGGTTCGCAATAAGGCCGAGTATAGACGGTTGATGACGAGTGTAGTAGGTTGGAAGACTTTTTACTGGATCTATGCATTAGCACTTCCATTAATCTTCAGTCCCGCACCGTTTTGGCTTGTGCTTATTGGTTTCGCCACGATGCATTTTATCGCCGGATTATTGATGGCCATAATATTTCAAAGTGCTCACGTTATGCCCGATTGCGAGTTTCCCTTACCCAATGAAAAGGGCTCGATGGCAAACAACTGGGCTGTTCACCAATTGCAGACAACAACGAACTTCTCACCCAAAAGCAAGGTTTTTTCCTGGTTTGTAGGAGGGTTGAACTACCAAATAGAACACCACCTTTTTGCCAATATTTGCCATACCCATTATCGGGATATTTCAAAGATTGTATCCAGCACTGCCAAAGAGTTTGGGGTGCAATACAACATGCAGAAGAGCTTCGTTAGAGCCATTTGGGAGCACGGGCGAATGCTCAAGCGGCTGGGCACAGCGTAAGAGCTGCGTAAATTCTTTGTTAATATTTTGTCAATCTAAACATTGCCTTTGTTTTCGAGTTATTTTTGCAACGACGAGAACAATCGTCAATACTTATTTTATTTATAGTTTTTCAATATGTCGGCACCCAGGCGTCTTAAGTTCTCTTTAAAATCACATTCTGAGTTTGTTGATACCCTGAGAAAGCGTGTAAACAGTTACTTCGAAGACGGCGATATCGCAAAAGATGGCGGTTCCCAAATCGTTGTTAAAACGATTGTAATGTTTTTGATGTATTTGGTTCCTTATTTCTTCATCCTATCGGGTTTTGTTACCAATCCTTATATCTACATCGGCCTTTGGATTCTAATGGGTTTTGGCGGTGTTGGAATTGGTGTAAATGTAATGCACGATGCAAACCACGGTGCCTTCTCCAAAAATGCGTTTTGGAATAAGGTTTTTGGCAAAAGTGTTAACCTAATCGGCGGTAACGCTACCACCTGGAAAATTCAGCACAACGTGCTACACCACGCTTTCACCAATATAGACGGAATGGATCACGACTTGGAAGGTCCAAAGTTTCTTCGTTTTGCACCACATCAAAAACGCAGATGGTACCACCGTTTCCAACATATTTATGCCTGGTTTTTTTACGGATTTCAAACCATTTCAAGGGCAATCGTAACGGATTTTTCCAGCGCCGTCACGTTCCG
>JAIVHP010000256.1 GCA_020201045.1 Flavobacteriales bacterium | reverse complement strand
AAAAAAAATGGCAATGAGACTGCAGGGATTTTGAAGTTGGTCATCTTAATTTGATTGGTTTATCTAAAAGTATATGAGCTAACAGGATTTCCAAATACTCACAAATGAGTAATCCCTACAACAACCGAAACAACTCCGTCGTGCTCTTGCACCCCGTTTGCTTCAGTATATTTCTGCGGTGGGTATCTACGGTGTGTTTGCTCAGAAAAAGTTCATCGGCTATTTGGGCGCTGGTTTTTCCCTGAAAAATGCGGCGTGCAATTTCTACTTGTCGCCGGGTTAAACCGTGATCCATAAGTTTGTCAAAGTTTTTTTCGTAAGCCTTTCGCCTGGAGTAAAATCGCTCTAAAGCGGCTTGAAGCTCGTCTCTGACCACCGGTTTTAATAGGTAATCCAGCGCTTCGGCGCGCAGGGCTTCCAGGGTGTATTCGTTGTGTGAAGTGGTGATGATAACGTGGCCGGTATAGCCGTCTGACCGGATAAGCTTTAGAAAATCAAGCCCGTTCATCTTTGGCATTTCAATATCGAGAAATACCAACTCTATTTCATTTTCTGAAACTAACTGACGCGCCCTGCCCAATTGGACTTCCGCCAAAACTTCTTCGGATGGTAACCCTTCCGAAATAAGCATGGATTGCAGTCTGCTGCAAGCGTCCTGGTTGTCGTCTACGATCAATTTCACTTTTTGAATCTAGTTAAGAATCAATTGAATGTAAAGCCTTTAGCAAAAAATACTCATATATGAGTATTACGTTTCTACTGTAATCGTTGCCCTGGTACCCACGCCATCTGACTTGGGCTCCACCCTGCTTTCAATTTCCTTTCCAGTGAGAGATGTATAGAGCCCGGCCATTTGATCTAAGATTTCAAGGCCTTTTCCGGTGCCTGAAGTACTCAACTTCTTTTTGTACGGAACGCCATTATTCTCAATCGCAATCTCTATTCCCAAATTTACTTTTTGGACCTGTATGTTCAGATATTTATCACCATCCTTCGGACGAAGGCCGTGCTTTATAGCGTTTTCTACATGTGTAAAGACTATCTGTCGCGGCACCTTTATCTCAAAGGCATCTATTTGATCATCAACCTGTATTTCGAAATCGAAATCAGGCTGGCGCAGCTTTTCAAGTTCACAAAACTTCCGGCAAAAATTTAATTCGTCGTAACTGGCTACGGTTTGATGCATCAACCGGGAATAGGTTTCCATGTACTTTGTAGCTTTTTCCACCTGTCCCGACTTGTACATCCAATCAACAGAATTTAGAGTATTCAGGGCAAAGTGCGGGTCGATCTGGTTTTTTAAACTGAGCATCTGAAGTCGGTTAAACTCGCGCTCCTGCTCAAATCGCCGTTCGATGTTTTTGCGGTAATACTTGAAGGTAATAGATGAAAGCAGCAAGGCAATGAGAAAAACCCCCAGATAATAAGGAAAACGGAAGTAGTAATACGGGTTCTCTTTGTAGCGGTAAAAAATCAGTTTTTGATTGCCAAAGGCTACGAATTCAAATTTCCCCGGCGCGTATTGCCGCGGCAAGTGCAACAAGGATCCACCCGCTTCGATTAAAAATTGAGTTGCATATTGAAGTTCATCGTCGTAAACAAGACAGCGTTCACTGTCGTCCGACAAAGCCAACATTTCCATATTGCCATCTCCGTTCAAATCCACTTCACTTAAATCTCGGATGGGATAATTTAGTTCGACTCTTTTTTGCACATCCAAAAGCGAATCAATAACCACCATCTCCTTTGCGTTGCCCAGAATAAACTCATTCTCCGATTTTCGTCCGTAAAACTTCAAAGACCTAAACGATCTTTCTTTCAGGAGCTTACCATTAAGCGTGCGAAGCTGAACCGTGGTTATTGAATCCAGGCTTCGGTGCGATTGGAAGGAAATTAGATTTTGATTGACAAAACAGTTTTTTATGCCTGAAGGATAGGTCGTAAAAGGAATCGGGTCGAACAGGAAGTCCAAATCAGCATTCAAGGCATAGATGTACCCAAGTGTGTCAGGATAGGGCAAATCCAACGAATCTTTGTGATTTCCCGGACAACTGTTGCCGGAAGTAAAAAGGAGTTCTCCATTTTCAGACATTGTGCGATACTGAATTTGAAAACCCGCAGAACTTACGGGGCTTCGCTTTACAGCCTGGTTTGCAACGTCTACACGGTAGGTTCTTCGCGGGTAAATGGGAAAGCGATTATCTACAGAAAAATACAATTCTTCAAAACCGTCTCCATTTACATCAATGGAATGTCGCAAAGCGAAACCGGCTACGTACTTTCCCTTTTGCGCATAAATAGAGTCGAGCCAAAAACGGTATTTGTATCCGCTCAAATCATCCGTTTCAAAACCATAGAGATAGAGCTCATCATTTTCTCCCGATAGCATCCA
>JAIVHP010000343.1 GCA_020201045.1 Flavobacteriales bacterium | reverse complement strand
CTCACCTTTATCGCAATTCAATAATACGTAAGCAGTTCGAAAAGTATGAGAACTGTGAGAGCCCTTGTTGACAATTGCCATTAGTTCTTCCACTTCACTTTTCAGTAATTTGATTGTGTACTTCTTCATGTTTCTTTCAAAGATATACAATTGTTACGTCATATCATACTTAACTTAACACTAGTTACCCTTACCCCATCTTCGCGCAGTCCATTGCCGCGAAACTCTATCGCGAAAGCATCAAGTCAAAATACAGATTTCCCAAATATGTAATCTTCCACTGTTAACCAGCATACACATAGTCATTGATAATGCGAGCAAAACAGCATGCACGGGCTTGAGATTCCAAGAAACTTTCAAAAGCTCTTGAAAATTTGGCGATAGAAATGATGCATTCATCTAAATAAAGAAACGATTTGATTGTATGGTTCAACATCTTCTAAACACGCAAGTTGTGAGTTTAACGGTCTACTTAAAGCACTTTCCCCGGTCGAAATTAACAAACATGTTCTCGCTTCTGATGTAAACGGACATACAACTGAGAAATCTACTACTCAAAAACTAAATCATGAAACACAAATTTACGCTTAAAGGAAAATGGGACGCAACTAAAATTGTATCGGTTGCAACCCTATTGATCTCACTCTTTCTGCTTGATGCATCTGCCCAGCAGACGTGGGAGTTTAACTATACCGGAAGTGCACAGTCTTTAGAATTGCCTGCGGGTCCATACCTATTGGAAGTATGGGGCGCTGAAGGTGGAAACAGAAACGCTTCTGCTCTTGGTGGCAAAGGTGGATACGCTTACGGCAAAATCACCCTTGCAGAAACTCAAACAGTTCAATTATTTGTGGGTGAAGCTGGTGCTGCAACAGGGTCAGGATCCTTCAATGGTGGCGGTGCCGCCGGCATAGACTATGGAGCCGGAGGCGGTGGTGCCACCGACATTCGAACGAGTCCGTTTGATTTGAACAGTCGGATTATTGTAGCTGGCGGCGGCGGTGGCGCTTCTGGTGGATCTACGCCATCTCATGGAGGAGCCGGTGGAGGCTCAACCGGTGTAAACGGTAACAATGGTGGTAGCTACACGGGTGGAAAAGGCGGTACACAATCTGCGGGAGGTGCTGCAGGTTGTTGCTTTGGAAACGCGAGCGCGGGAACATTTGGTCAGGGAGCCGGACCGGGAGACTTTCACAATGCCGGTGGCGGCGGCGGATGGTACGGCGGTGGATCCGGAGCAGCTTTTAGCGCCGGCGGCGGCGGTTCCGGGTACGTTTTGGGCTTAGTAGATGCTGAACTGATCGCAGGTAATCAATCTATGCCCAATCCAAGCGGAGGAACGATGGTTGGTAAATCAGCCAATGGTTATGCCCGTATCACCTCACTTTATTCGGTTTCATTCGTAAACTCGACACATGCAACGTGCCCTGAATCCTCGGATGGATTTCTGAGTGCGGAAGTCACCGGTGGTGCCCCTCCTTACACCTTTGAATGGAGCAATGGCATCGTAACGAATTCAAACGACGATTCTGAACTTTCTAACAACGAAAATTTAGCCCCGGGCGATTACACCGTGACGGTGACGGATGCCAACGGAAGAATGATATCAAACACCATTACCATCGGGCCAGACCCGCTCGAAGTGAGCTTTGATATAACGCAGGCCACTTCGTGCGACGAAATATCTGACGGAGCCGCTACAGCAAATGTATCGGGAGGGACTGCACCCTACACTTTCTCGTGGGATTCGGGAGAAGATGTGGCAGCCATTTCAAATAAAGGCATCGGTTCGTACACGGTAACCGTAACCGACGACAACGAATGCGACCCCGCGATTGAAACGGTTGAAATTACACCCGATGACAATACAGCACCGGTAGCCGAAGTGAAAAATATTGATGTTTTCCTCGATGCTGACGGTAATGCCTCGATTGTGGCGGAAGATATTGACAACGGATCTACCGACGACTGCGCAATTGCCTCAATGAGCATCGATGTTTCAACGTTCAGCTGTGCTGATATGAGTGCCGCTCCATCATTTGATGGAAATACAGCAATGGCATTCGATGGTGATGATGACTACCTGGAATTTGACGATGTTCTTCCTTACTCAACGAATCATACGATTGCAGTTTGGTTAAAAGCAGCGCCCGGTGCTTCGGGTGCGGTATTTACATGGGGAAGTCCTGTGGTGAACAATACCACAGGATTGAACCTTTGGTTCAACAGTGTAAGATATAGTGCTACCCAGGGAGCAGGGACATCAACGAACATAACGACTTCGCAGGTATTGCACGACGGGGAATGGCATCATTTTGTTGCCGTCAGAAACGGAGATCAGGTAGATATGTATGTGGATGGAAGTCACGACGTGTCGGGAACAGTGAACGTTGCAGTGAGCAACCCCACCAGCACTTCATTGGGCGGAGGACTGATAAACGGAGTATACCAGGGCCACCTGAATGCAGAAATGGACGAGTTCGCTTATTGGCCTACTGCGCTGAGTCCGGAAGTAATTGAGAGCATGGCGTGCACGGGTCCTCAGGGAGCGGAGATATTTCTTGATTTTGAAACCGGAGAAGGAACAACTGCAGTAGCCGACCAATCCGGAAACGGTAATACAGCTACTTTGGAAAACATGGATGCAAACACCGATTGGGTTTCTTTTGGAGATGCAAAAGAATTGCCATTCTGCCCCGCAGGTGTAAAAACCACACTTAGCGTTACGGATGCAGGTGGCAACGTGTCTGAAGCAGATGCATTTGTTACCGTTCACGATACTATTTCGCCTACTGCGCTAGCAAGGACTCAGACGATTGAACTCGATCTGAATGGCAACGCATCGGCTGTAGCCGAAAACTTTGACGACGGTTCTTCCGACAATTGCACTATTGACGGTTTTGTGCTTGATAAGAGTGCATTTACATGCGAAGACCTCGGTTCGAACAACATCGTATTGACGGTTTCGGATATTCATGGAAATGTGCGATCGGTAGCCACGCAAGTCTTCGTAGAAGACAAACTGGCTCCAAATCTGCTCGTGCAAAACATCGAAGTAGCTCTGGACGAAGACGGATTGGCTTCCATCTCTACCGATGATGTAGAAGTTTCTGCTTCTGACAATTGCGCCATAGCGAGCAAATCGCTTGACATCGAGCAGTTTTCTTGTGAAGACCTCGGAGAGGTAACTGTAGAAATGACTGTGGCAGACGCTTCTGGAAATGAGCGCACCGAGAGCCTGACGGTTACCGTGGTAGATAATATCGCACCCGTTGCCAGCCCACAGGCCTACACTATAGAACTCGATAGCGACGGACTTGCTGAACTCACGTCAGCAGACGTAGAGCAATTCATCGGCGGGGCTGACACGGACGATTGCAGTGGCATTTTAGACGGCTCTCATGCCCTGAGTCAGATGCAGTTTTCGTGCGAAGAATTGGGTGAAAACACAGTAACCTACTCGGTGCAGGACATCGCCGGAAATGAAGGCACGGCTCCCGTGGTCATCACGGTAGCGGACAACACAGTGCCACAGGCCGTGGCTCAAAACATCACGGTTGAACTCGACGAGAATGGTCTGGCCAACATCGATGCTACGGATGCCGACAACGGATCTACCGACAACTGTTCGATAGCTTCCAGAGAAGTGAGCGTTTCAGAATTTACATGCGAAGATCTGGGCGAGCACGAAGTGACCTTGACGGTTGCCGACGCTTCCGGAAATGAAAGCGAAACGACGTTTACCGTAACTGTGGTGGATCAGGTAGCTCCCGCCATTGCAGAAAACCTAACGGCGACTGTATATCTGGATGCCGCTGGACAAGGGGTATTTCACACGGCTCCGCTATTGGCTCAAGCTGCAGATAACTGCGGGCTCGATGCCATTGTAGCGCAGGGAGATGAAGCGTTTACGGACGTAGACGGCACTGCTTTTAGCTGCGAAGAAGTTGGCGTAACCAGTGGGCCACTTTTCGTTCGCGATAACAACGGAAACGTGACTGAATTCGATTTGGAATTGAGCGTATTAGATACCATCAAACCATCATTGGCACTCGATGTTTACGAAATGCAATTGGATGCCGATGGAAATGCCGTCTTAACCGAAGCCATGCTCCTACCCTTTGCCTCCGACAACTGCGGAATTGCCGAAGTGGTACCAGAAGTTGAGCAATTCAACTGTAGCGCTCTGGGCGAAACCCAAAACATCCAAATCAACGTGATTGACATTAATGGAAATGAGAAGGTGCAAACCCTCGATGTGGTGATTCAAGATGTAATCGCACCCGAAGCTCAGGTTCAAAACATCACCCTTGAACTCGACGACGAAGGACAGGCCGTGCTCGATACAGAAATGCTCGACGTGGATGTTGTTGAAAACTGCACCGTGAATGGGATGGAATTGATCCAAACGCAGTTTTCATGCGCCGATCTGGGTGAAAACGCAAACTCTATCACGGTTTCTGATTTGGCTGGAAACAGCGTAGACGCCGGATTTACCGTTACGGTTGTAGATCAGTTGGCGCCAACCATCAACGGACCGCTGGTTCTGACCTTCTGCGAAGGTAGCACAGTTACCTATGCAGATTACGTTGCAACAGACAACTGTTCGGCAACGCTGGCTGTGATCGATGGTCCCCAGGAAGGACAAAAATTGACTGCCGGCGATTATGCCGTAGAATTCCAGGCAATTGATCCTTCCGGAAACACCGCTTCCTTCTTTGCCATGCTCGAAGTGAACCCATTGGCGGTGGTAGATTTGGGCGAAGACATGGTGGTGGCAGCCGGAAGTGAAGTAACCCTGGTTGCCGGTGAAGAAAACGGAAACACTTACCTCTGGAGCGACGGAGAAACCGGTGCTACTAACCAATTCATAGCTCTGGAAGATGTGGTGGTTTCGGTGGAAGTAACAACGCCCGATGGTTGCAAATCGCACGACGAGATCGCCATCACCATCGACAGCGAATTGTCGATCGCAGAAGACAGTGAAGGAAACGAAGTTCGCTTCTTCCCTAACCCCACACGCGATCAGATCTCAGTGCAGTTTTCACTCAATCAGATGAGCGAAGACCCTACTTTGAGCGTCTTTGACTAAAACCAAATTAACCGGAAACCCGCAGCGTGAAAAACACTGCGGGTTTTCTTATTTACAAAAGCCGTTTGCAAAGGGAGTTTAGTTTTTCGAGCGCTGATTCGAATCAATAATGGAGCTGCATCGAAGGTAAATCGGGAAACGCTACGTAAATATCCAACCGTCGCTTAAAAAATGGTTAAAGAGATAGGTGTTCCAAACGATGTTGGCCGCCGCGATTAGGATGCACGCGGCACCGTCGGGAAGCTTTGAAAGCGATTTTCGAATGCCGAGGTAAAGAAAGGCCAATGCAGATAAAAACAACCCGAGAAAGGAGAACTGCATTACTTCTCCCCCGTAAGCTGTAAAGTGGAGAAAAAGGAATAGAAAAGCCCCAAAAACAACGAAAACTCCGGCAAATAACTTTGAGCTAATGCGGGGCAGTTCATTTAAACAGATCAGCACTGCGATATAGAAAAAAGGAGAAGCCAGTGTAAATCTAAAAAAGCTGTGCAGGTTTCCTCCCGATGTGATAAGCGTAAAAACAAAAATTCCGGCCAGGTAAAAAACCGAAATCATTAAAAGATAAAGGGCCGGGCGATCGGATGTCATTTTCGAGAAAACTCCTTCCTTGCTTTTGAACGTTGCCAGGCTGTAAATGGCAAATAGCAGCGCCGGAATAGCGACAAAAAAGATGGCAAAGACATTCATTCCAAAGCCTTCTACCGACCAGTCTGAAATACCTTTAATACCCTGTATGCTGCCGGCCCAAAATTTTTGTGCGTCCAAATAAGCCGTCCACGAGCCCGAATAGATGTATTGGATAAGAATGACAATAAGGTAACCAATGAGAAAAGGCACTGCCTTTATTGTGGCGCGCTTAAAAAACAGCCCCATCTGTTTATTTCTAATCAACAAAGCGAGCTCTACAGCCAAAATAGCCAGGAGCACAAATGCCGTTGCGGGTCTTACCGTTGCCATGAGCAATGCGCCGATAACATACACCCCATATTTTTCTTTGATTATGCCAATCGCAGCAATGGTCATGGTGAGTAAAAAGAAAGCTTCGGTGTAAGGGATGTAATAGATAATTGCAGACGGAAGGGTTATCAGCACGGCAAAAGTGGGGAGTCTATCCCGCGGCTTTCCCCGAAACAAATGGATAAATAAAAATGCCATCGATGCGATAAATACCAGGTAGTTCACCAGCGAAATACCTATTGGAGATGCGCCGCTTAGCCGCCAAAAAACCGGGAAGAGCGGAAAAAATGCAGCGCGCACATTGCCGTAACACGTTTCTCCCTCCGTGTACATATTATTGCTCAGGCACTCGTAAATCACCGCATCCCACCTCAGCAGATTTTCATTGTTTAATGCGGTGTACGGCTTGGTTACTTTCTTTATTTCATAGTTCCCCCACGATCCGGTTCGCTCGTAGTTTTGGCTTATTTTTCCCAGGGTATGTTGGTAGATTTTATCGGATTGGAGAAGTGTAAAAACCCCAAAAAAGAGCACCAGGTTTAAAATGCCAATCCCAAATAGTACTGCAAACTGCTTCTTCATTTTTTGGAATATCCCGGCCCGAAGCTAATAAACCTGCCCGTTTTTTCTACAGTAATTTCTGTGTGGCAACTTGAGTGTGCTGGAATGGTGGGGCATGGGAGAGCCATAGCTAAGTGATGTGTCGAAGGAAACTCACCGGGCAACCACTACCCTGCCGCTGGCCTTTTCAGAACCATCTGCTGTCTCGATCCTGAAGATGTAGATGCCCTCGGCCAGTCCTGTAGCGTTGATCTCAAAAAAATCCCTTCGGGTATTCCCGGTAAGGAGTGATTTGCCATTTTCCGAAAACAGGGTAAAACGGTGTTCAGCGCTTCGGTCGTTGTCGAAGTAAACCCGGGCATTGTCTACAATGGGGTTTGGCCTAACCTGATAACCGGCCCCTTCCAGATCAATAACTTCTACCGAAAGCGTTTGAGACGGACCGAGGTTTCCCAACGTAAGCCGGTAATAGTTGACTTGATTTGGAACGGGCGACTCGTCCACAAAAAAGTAACTCACACTTTCGAAAGAGCTTCCGCAGATACCGGCGATATTTCCGATTGGCGAAAAGTTGAGTCCATCGGTTGAGCGGGTAATATCGATTCCATTGCAAGTTTGCCCCAGGTTCATGGTCCAGTCGAGGTAAACCTTTCCCTGCACTTCCGTGGCGGAGAATTGCAATTGAACGGTCCCATCCTGCGCGCTTGAGCTCAGGGACACTGAGACCGCAAAAACGAAAATAGCGATATGAATGAAAAAGTTTTTCATGTCAATCATGCGCCATGCTTAGAAATCCTGTAATGGAAAATAAAAACATCAACGCCCATTTTACAAAGATATTAGAAACTAAACCCTTATAAGCATGTGTTTTCTACAAAGCGCGGTGCCGTCAGCTATCCGATATCGTCTGGGCAGAGCTCGCGGTATTTTCTATGCTGTAATTTCAGGGTAAATAAGAATACAAGCGCTTTCCAAATAAGATATAGCGCACAATGAGAAGTTCATCAGCATCAACTTCCACTATCGCAAAACACCCGCTAACAGCCTTCGTAGTTCAATTGGATTCAAAACCAATACCTATTTCAATTCCCGTCCCTTTAAAAGATTGTCTAACTCCCTGAATTTCTTGTTATTTCTACCCGCCACCGGTAAATAAATTAGGGGAAGAAAAGTGAGCAATCCGAATCCATTCTTTACCACGCTGTAAATGGCAATTCCAATTAAAACGCCAAAGATTACAGCGTCGTAGCCCTTCATAGACTTTGCGGTTTTCCACGCTGCCAACAATTCTTCATCTGATAATTCTTCCAGTTCTTTTGGATTCATTTTCTCTTCTTTTAATGGTTAAGCTTCGTAAGGTAGCACTAAACTAAACGATTTGAGAAAATTTCGGTTGAAATGCTAATATCCAAGATGATTCCAGCCTTACGCTGCACATTGGCAACTGCCAATTAATCTTTCTCTTTTTTTTCTCAACATTAAGGTATTAAGTTAAATTAAGCCCAGAGTGCGGAGTAGGTTTAACGGACCATTTCAGGGCGGGATCAGGAGCGCAAATACGTCCAACTGAAGTTGCAATCCAGAGATCTTAAATCTATCTATTGGACTTACGGCTATTTTCACTTTCAAATCGGAGCGCAGCGCAGATCCCGAAGGATTTCGGGACGTTTCACTTTTAAAAATTTCTCACTTTTTCGCACTTCTTGCCGAATGTGTCACGATAAAATTTCCATTGATTTATGTTCATACACCTTTCACAAGATTCTTCGCTCCGCTCAGAATGACAAGCACTATGGGTGTTTAGGGATGTTGGGAGTTTTGCGCGGCTCTGCCGCGCAAAACTCCCAACATCCCCCACCAAGAAAGGGAAACTGTCATTGGTATGCGAAGCGAGGAATCCCAAAGTCGGTTGCCGCTGTGTTGTCCAGTTGCCATTGAATGCTGGAATTCAAAACCTATCTATTGAATACGGCTATTGTCAATTTTCATCACATCCCCGTCGCAGCGCAGCGCAGATCCCGAAGGATTTCGGGACTTTTCACTTTTCAACTCCTTTCCACAAAACCCACTACGCCCACAAACCTACACCACAGTCGTCTTGTTCTTGTCTGCCTGGTCAGTAGGAAGGCTCTCAACTTTCACTCAAAATATCCTCCCCCTAACCCCGTTATTCCTTTCTCACAGCCATACGCACCGGCTAGTCATGAGCTCCTTCCCTGCGGTCACTCGGTTCCAAGGGGGAATGTCCCGTATTTGATGTTTTGGCATAGTATTGCCCAATTACCGTTGCAATCCAGGGATTTTAAACCTATCAAACTCTTAACCCATCACTCCCGCCGGCCAACGCTATGGCATGTGCTTAGGGCAGGCATAACTTTTTCCCACTTTCTAACTTTTCACTTTCCGCTCCCACAAAAGCCACCACGTCACGTCCTTAACCTAGCTGGATAAGGTAGTCAACTGCAACCAAAACGCTTCTATTTTAAGGATCGCCTTTAAAAACTCATCCATATCAAGGGGTTTTTGCACGTAGCTATTGCTATGATTATCATAAGCCATATCAATGTCTTTTTGGTTAGAGGATGTGGTAAGCATAATAATGCGAATCAAGAGTTGAAAATAAGGCCAATGAGCCCAGCTGCAATTTTCCCAAATACATGAACGAGTAAACCTTTTGTGGATCTCACTTTCCCTGCTCTTTGGATATCTGTTTTTTCAAT
>JAIVHP010000342.1 GCA_020201045.1 Flavobacteriales bacterium | reverse complement strand
TTCAGCAAGTGGCTGGGCATCAAACAAATGGTAATTGAACCCGGATATGCTAAACTCAAGCTTACCGTGCGTCCCGAAATGGTAAACGGCTTTGGAATTGCCCACGGCGGCATTTGCTATAGCCTGGCTGATAGTGCTCTGGCCTTCGCCAGCAATGGTCGCGGCTTTGTGGCTGTTACATCCACTACAACTATTAGCCATTTCACGGCAGTGCAGGAAGAAGATGTATTGGTTGCAGAAACCAAGGAACTTTTCTTAGGTGAAAAATCTGCCCACTATCAAGTAGCTATTCGAAATCAGGACGACGAATTGGTTGCATCTTTTTCAGGTTCCGTTTACAGAACCGCAAAAGTTTGGGAAAAATGACAAAACAAGCCTATATCATTGATGGGATAAGAACACCCATCGGAAATTTTAAGGGCACGCTAAGCCCGGTTAGAACCGACGATTTGGCTGCACATGTGCTCCGCACGCTTATGAAGCGCAATCCCGACCTGGACAAATCGGCTATCGACGAAGTGATCCTGGGCTGCGCCAATCAAGCCGGCGAAGACAACAGAAACATTGGAAGAATGGCTTTGTTGCTCGCTGATATTCCCTTCACGGTTCCCGGCGAAACCGTAAACCGTCTCTGCGCATCGGGAATGTCGGCCGTGGTACATGCATCGCGTGCAATCGCTACCGGAGACGGCGATTTGTTTGTCTCCGGTGGCGTGGAACACATGACGCGCGGACCGTGGGCGATATCAAAATCATCTTCTGCTTTTGGAAACGACAGTAAAATGTACGACACCAGCTTTGGATGGCGGTTTATCAATCCAAAAATGGAAGAACTTTACGGAACTCACGGCATGGGCGAAACCGCCGAAAACCTTGTGGAGCTTCACGGTATTTCGCGCGAAGATCAGGACGCATTTAGCTTTCGGTCGCAAATGAAAGCCGCAGATGCTAGGGAGAGCGGAAGGTTGGCAAAGGAAATTATACCCGTCGAAATTCCGCGCCGAAAGCAGGATCCGCTTATTTTTGAACACGACGAATTCATTAAGCCCAACACTTCCGTGGATGTACTCGGCAAGCTCAGGGCAGCTTTTAAAAAAAATGGCTCCGTAACTGCGGGGAACTCTTCGGGACTCAACGATGGCGCTGCTGCGGTTTTAATCGCATCTGATGAAGGGCTGAAAACCCATGGGTTAAAGCCGATGGCGCGAATTGTGAGTAGCGCAGTTGTTGGTGTGGAACCGCGAATCATGGGCATCGGCCCGGTAAATGCCACCAAAAAGGCCCTGAAAAAAGCCGGGCTTACGCTAGACGATATGGATATTATAGAGCTGAACGAAGCCTTTGCAGCTCAAAGTTTAGCCGTTACACGCACCCTGGGAATTGATGACGACGACTCACGGCTCAATCCAAACGGCGGTGCAATCGCTTTGGGTCATCCGCTCGGAATGACCGGCGCCCGGATTACGTATTCCGCAGCGCTGGAGCTCAACTTAACCGGTAAACGCTATGCCCTTTGTACGTTGTGCATCGGTGTAGGACAGGGCTATGCTGTAATTCTTGAAAACGCCAACTGAGATGGCCAATATTTTTAGCTTTAAAGGTTTTACTCCGGTCGTTCACCCAACCGCTTTTATACACCCGAATGCCACAGTGACCGGAAATGTTATCATCGGCAAGGATGTTTACGTAGGTCCAGGGGCAGCAATTCGAGGGGACTGGGGGCGAATTGAAATTGGCGACGGATGCAATGTACAGGAAAACTGCACCATCCATATGTTTCCCGGAAAATCGGCAGTGCTCGAACCGTCGGCGCACGTGGGCCACGGAGCGGTTATCCACGGCGCGAGATTGGGTGCGAATTGCCTTATCGGGATGAATTCGGTGATTATGGACGATGCGGAAATTGGCGCCGAATCCATCGTTGGAGCGCTGAGCTTTGTTGCAGCCGGAAATAAAATTCCCGAGCGAAGTCTGGTCGTCGGCAATCCCGGAAAGATCATTAAACAGGTTTCAAACGAAATGATTCAGTGGAAAACCAAAGGGACAAAACTTTATCAATCACTTCCCGCCGATTGCTTTGATTCGTTAGTGCCTAGTGAACCGCTCGAAGCCGAAGAAGCCGACCGACCGTCTCAGGAATCGCTCTACGATACCTGGAACGATATTAAAGACGGCGATTAACGGAGCGAATTCTCTACAAATTCCCGAAAGGGCTTTGCCGCATTGTGATACGCTATTACGGTTTCGAGTAAACGGTTATCTGTAACCATTTCGGGGGGTAATTCTGCCCAGTAGTAAAACTGCTTTTTGTAAAGTAGCGGTTGCTTTTTGGCAAACTCGGTCATTTCCTTTCCGGGAAGTCTTTTGTTTTCCTCGCCCCGTATCTCTCCAAACTTCGAAACAAAGGGCTCGTGCGAAATCACCTTTTCAAATGCGTGGTGCCGATTTATAATCCCTTCGCGCAAGGCCTGTAATTCTTCGCGGTTAGGTTGATAAGCACCACCGGCAATTACTACGTTTTCCGGCCCCAGTTGAATATAAAGACCTGCGTTTGCCGTGTTTTTTCGGCCGTATTTTGATATAGCTGCCGACCGGTTTAGCTTGTATGGCGATTTATCTTTCGCAAACCGAATGTCGCGGTTGATCCGGAAAATAAATTTTCGCGAATCCATATTTGCCAGTTCGGGTTCGTCGACAGCCATTTTCGCACTTAGCGCTGCCACAAAATTTTCAAAGGGATTTTTAATGCTGTTGTGGTAGCGCTCTCTATTTTCGTCAAACCAATCTTTGTGATTATTTGCCGCCAATTCGATAAAAAAACGGTTGAAATCTTCATTGAAAAATGCCATATCTAAAGGGTATGATTTTGATGGAGCAAAGGTAACCTTAACCGAATTGATTAACAGTAATTAAGGCTGCTCTTTTGAAAACGCCTGAAAAATTCTTTTCAAACTTCTCAACTTTCTTTTACCTTCGACCTACCTTAACGAAAAAAACCTAACTATGACTGTTGATGAAGTGAGTGCCAAACTCAAGTCAATGAATAGAGAAGGAATCAAAAACGGCTGGTCGGAAACCGATACCCAGGGCGAAGAAACCTACGGGCTCAATTACACCGCCATTCAAAAAGCGTCGAAGGAGTTTGATAAAGACCCCTTTTTAGCCGACGAGCTTTACGCCAGCAACAATCACGATCTCAAAGTACTTGCAGCGCTCATCGACGACCCGGAAAGCTACACCCAAGATGAATTGAAAAAGCGTTCAGAGCAGCTTTACATCTCCCCCTTTGCAGAAAAGTTTTGCCAAAAGGTGATGGCAAAATCCCCCCATGCTGTTCATTTCGTGGAAGAGTGGATTAAATCCGACACATCGGTTAGGCGCTGTTTCGGGTACCTAACCTTGCAAGAACTAGCTAAAAACAAAAACAATTTGGCCGATGACTTTTTCTCCGGTCACCTCGAAGGAATTTCGAGTAGGTTGCCAGATGCTTCCGAAGAAGAGAGAAAATGCATGGTATCGGCTCTTTCTGCAATTGCAAAAAGAAATGAAAGGCTTCAGAAGGAAGGTTTGGACCTACTTCACGACATTGATATGACCACGTCGGCAACCCACAGAATTGAACGCGTACTTCTCAAGTCGAGCAAGCCTCAGAGGGGAAAGAACTAGGGAACTGCTTTATCGAATGACCGCGACGTGCCCTTGGTAAGTCTTGATTTCGGGGTTGCCCACCACCTTTAAACGCATAAAATACACGTAAATGGTAGGTGATGAAACGTAGGAATCCCCCTGCACATCTCCGAGCCAAACTTCGTCGGGGTCTGACGAAGAAAAAACTTCTTTACCCGAACGGCTGAGGATCCTAAACTCGTAAAACTCAATCTCAGGACCCGTAATCACCGGCTTAAAAGCGTCGTTCACTTCATCCTGATTGGGTGTAAAAGCGTTGGGGATATACACCCGAAGAGATTCACTATCCGGATCGTCCGAAGATTTTTGAGCGCTCAGCGAAACCGAGAAGGCGCATACCGAGAGCATAAAAAGAAATGCACTTAATTTTTTCATAACCTATTGGTGGATGAATTTAAAAATAATTTACGTGATTACGTTCAATTCGAACGACAAACATCGCAATTGGTTCTCAAATAATAGGTATGAATGATTGTGGTATGCTATTGACGAACGCATTATTGCGTAGTTGCACACCGCGGTTTAAAAAAGCTCAATTTGTTTTTTATTCCTTCCGAAACATCAGTAATTTGGGGTATTTCGCATAAGTTTTGAGCTTTAAGTTTACCCTGTTCCACTTTCGGTATTACATTTGCAAAGTCTAAATACCTGCCAAACCCTACCTATTTTGCGCAGTATTTTTACAAACCCTTAACAATAACATATTCTCACCATGAAAAATTCACTGCTTATCACCATCTTTAGTCTTGTAATGAGCTTTCAGGCCATGGCTCAATTCGGCTATGACGAGTACATTCGAAAAGATGGATTGAAAATTTCTACAAAATGGTCAAAGGCCAAAAACGAAGAAGGTGAGAAAAAGCCCGCCTTGCTTTTTGCGATTGAAAATTTAAACGACTACCACGTCGACTTCAGTTTCGAAATTCTACTTTACTACGAAGGGCTGCTCAAAGAGAACGGCGTGATTGAAAACGAGTGTCTCGAGAGCCGCAAATCACTGGTTGGTAAATTGAACGGCATCTATTTTATTCCAGAGAAATTTACGGAACAACAACTCAAAAACTCCGACTTCAACTTCGAAGTGGAATCTATAATGGTTGAAGAAACAGAAAACTGCGAATGAGTAAAATTCCCGTCGGAGAACGCACCGTTTCTTTTAAGTACATAGCGCTATTTGTCGCGCCAATCATCCTTGCCTTGCTCGTTGGATACGTTTATTTGCGTTCGCTAAACCGCGCGCTGGAAACCCAAATGGCACAAACCGAGCAAACGCTTGGCGCCCTTGAAGGCGAAGTTTACCGCTTAAAGCAAGCCCTTTCGCAGCGCGATGCCAAAATGAAATACGTTTTAGACGGAAACCTGAAACGCTTTAAGGTCTCGGCGGGTGGCGATGAATTTATATGGCTCTTTTTTCGCGAATCTGACGGCAACTGGTATGCTGAAGTAGAAAGCGCAACTCCCCTAACCGACGGTTTAAACTACAAGCTCGTAGTGGGAGATAAAGTGGTAGGTGAGTTTAATTTGATCGCCGATGTTGTGGGG
>JAIVHP010000341.1 GCA_020201045.1 Flavobacteriales bacterium | reverse complement strand
CTACACCTGCATCATATCAGACTGCGCCAGCCCCGCGAAATATCCGAGCTGTCACGGCACTGCCTGCCCTTGAGCTGTGATTGACTGCCGCTTTGATACGCGGGTAGCGGCGACCTATTTGATAGCTGAAAATAAATAACTCAGTTTTACGATATTTACTTTTTGCTTAACTTTACTTGTATGAAGACCATTGTTATTACAGTTACAGGTGATGACGACACTTTGCTGAAAAAGGTGAAGGAATTTGCAGCTCGCCTTGGATTGCAAGTTCAATTTCGCCGTTCAATGAATGATTGGCCTGATAACAAAAAGCCGGAAGATCGAAAGGAAGCGCTGGAAGCAATGAAGTCTCTGGCAAAGCTTAAGCCTTTTGGAGATATAGTCGATCCGGTAAGCTGGCAAAAAGAACAGCGGAAAGACAGAAGGCCTTAGGCTATGAAACAGGTTTTGCTCGATTCCAACATCATTATTGCGTTGGCCCAAGGTAGATTAGACCATGACGCGCTGAATGGGTATGAACTCTCTGTTTCAGATGTTTCAAGACTTGAAGTGCTTGGTTATCATTAAAATAACGCCCAGAGAATTGTCCCTGCTCGAAGCTTTCTTCAGACACGTAAAATCATTTCCCATTGATGAAGAGGTAATGAATGTTTCAATATCCTTGCGCTGTCAGAACAATATGAGCGTTGGCGATGCTATCATTGCAGCAACTTGTCACATTTTTCAACTTACCTTGCTGACAGCAAACACAACAGATTTTGTACACGTAGAATCACTTCAGGTCTTGAATCCTATAACATGAGTTCATTTGTTCTTCTGATATAGAACTCTGCGGCCAGAGAAAGGTTATGCGGTGTTTAGTTGTTCGCAGTAAATTAGTAGATAGGTTATTAGATACATTCATTCACCCACAATTGAACACCCCGGACTTGCTTCGGGGTAATCCCTATCTCCATCTTCCAAAATTCACCCAGCCAAGCTCCGCTTGAGCGCAGGTGAAAAATAAAAAAACCAGTCCTGCGCGAGCAGGATGTCGGGGCTGGTCACGTCCTGAAATAAGTTGACAAAAAGTGGGGGGTCAGCAAGAGTTTTGAGCAAGAGCCTGCCGGCCAGGCAGGCAAGAGTCGGCGGTGAGGGTTTGCATACGCAGTGGGCTTTGTGGGAAGTGAAGTTAAAAGTGTATAGTGAATAGTGAACAGCCTGACTGCCGAAGGAAGGTGTATAGTGAAAAATGACAGCGAGTCAATAGATTGGTTTTAGATCCCTAGATTCAGCCGCACTTGGACAATATTGCGCTCTCCCGTCAATACTGGACATTCCCCCTTTGAACCGAGTGACCGCAGGGAAGAGCCGGTCTGCCTGAGGCTGAAGCTCATCAGCCGTTGGCGGAGAGGCTGACTAGCCGGTGCGTATTGCTGTGAGAAAGGAATAACGGGGGTTAGGGGGAGGACGCTTACACAACTACGCAATTTTACTAGAATAATGTTATGCATGCATAACATATTTTCTTACCTTAGACGTCCAAATGAAACCCGAAAAGACCATAGACTTTCACCTGCGCTGGCTCTGGCTAAAAATCATCCGCATTTACAACACCGAAGCGGCGAAGTTTGGCGGAACCATGTCGGTGGGGTACGTTTTGTTGAATATCGATAGAGACGGCACCCCCAGCACAAAGCTCGGCCCAAAGATGGGAATTGAGTCGCGCAGCCTTACCCGGACGCTAAAGTCGATGGAAGAACGCGGCCTGATCTATAAAACGCGCACCGAAGGCGACGGAAGGTTGGTTTTAATCCACCTCACCGAAGAAGGTATAAAATACAGGGAGACTTCGCGGAAAGTGGTTTTGAATTTAAATGAATACTTGCAGGGAGAAATTCCCGAAGAAAAACTCAATGTTTTTTTTGAAGTATCCGAGCAAATCAACACATTATTAGACAATAAACGTATTTTTAAAGAGGAGAATCAACCTCGATTATAGAACCTTAAATCAACACAACTATTATTATGAGCAAACGGAAAATTGAAAAAGTAGCAGTGCTGGGCTCCGGAGTAATGGGGTCGCGCATCGCTTGTCACTTCGCCAATATCGGCGTGGAAGTTTTGTTGCTCGATATCGTACCCCGCGAACTCACCGACAAGGAAAAAGCCGCTGGGATGGATATCCAACATCCACAAGTGCGGAATAGAATTGTAAACGATTCGCTCGCTGCCGCGCTTAAAAGCAACCCTTCTCCCATCTATCACAAGTCTTTTGCCAATAGAATCGAAACCGGAAACTTCGATGATGATATGGCTAAAATCGCCGACGTAGACTGGATTATAGAAGTGGTTGTAGAGCGCCTCGATATCAAGAAAAAAGTTTTTGATAACGTGGAGAAACACCGCAAGCCCGGAACGCTGGTTTCAACCAACACTTCGGGAATTCCAATTGCGTTGATGACGGAAGGGCGAAGCGAAGACTTCAACAAGCATTTTTGTGGAACGCACTTTTTTAACCCGCCCAGGTATTTGCGTCTCCTCGAAATTATCCCCAGTCCCCATACCGACCCCGAAGTCATTGATTACCTTATGGAGTACGGTTCGCGTTTTCTCGGTAAGGAAACGGTGGGATGCAAAGACACACCCGCGTTTATTGCCAATAGAGTTGGGGTTTACTCCATAATGGAACTCTTCCACATCGTGAAAGAGATGGAACTTTCGGTAGAAGAAGTAGACAAACTCACAGGTCCGGTAATTGGCCATGCCAAAAGCGCCACCTTCCGAACTGCCGATGTGGTTGGCTTAGACACGCTGGTGCACGTAGCAAATGGCGTAAAAGAAAATTGCAAAGACGACGAGCGAAACGATGTTTTTGCTATTCCGGATTACGTTCAAAAAATGGTCGACAATAACTGGCTCGGAAGCAAATCGGGTCAGGGATTTTATAAGAAGGTGAAGGGAGAATCGGGGAAATCGGAAATTCTTTCGCTGAATTTAGAGACCATGGAATACGCTGCTGCCAAGAAGGTGAGCTTTCCAACGCTTGAAATGACCAAAGGAATAGATAACCTGGAAAAGCGATTCCCAACGCTTTACGGCGGAATGGATAAGGCGGGCGAGTTTTACCGCAAATCCTTTCAGGGTTTGTTTAGCTATGTGTCGCACCGCATCCCCGAAATAAGCGATGAGTTGTATAAGATTGACGCTGCTTTGAGAGCTGGTTTTGGCTGGAAACTCGGTCCGTTTGAAAAATGGGATGCCATAGGTGTGGAGAAGGTACTCGAAGACATGAAAAAGGCCGATATTCCTGTGAGCCCCTGGGTGGCGGAGATGGTTGAGTCTGGCGCAAAGTCGTTTTACAAGCTCGAAGGAGGGCGAAAATCTTTTTACGATATCGAATCAAAGTCGTACAAGCCGGTCCCCACACTCGAAGGCCAGGTGTTTACCGACCACATTACCGGCGACGCCGTGCTGTGGAAGAATGCCGGTACCACCATCAAAGATTTGGGCGACGGTATTTTAAATATCGAGTTTCACTCTAAGATGAACACCATTGGTGGTGAAGTTATTTCCGGATTAAACAAGGCAATTGATATGGCTGAAGCCGATTATAAAGGCCTGGTTGTATCGAATACCGGCGACAATTTCAGTGCCGGAGCAAATGTGGGTATGATCTTTATGATGGCTGCCGAGCAGGAATACGACGAGCTCGAATTTGCCGTGAAATCGTTCCAAAATGCCATGATGCGAATGCGGTATTCCAGCATTCCGGTTATCGCTGCGCCACACAATATGGCCCTTGGTGGCGGCTGCGAATTGTGCATGCATACCGATAAGGTAGTAGCACACGCAGAGCTCTATATGGGCCTTGTGGAGTTTGGAGTTGGTGTTATTCCCGGTGGTGGCGGAACCAAAGAGTTTGCCCTACGCGCAGCAGAAGAAATGAAAGATGGCGATATCCGGATAAACACTTTTAGAAACAGGTTTTTGACCATTGGTCAGGCCAAAGTTTCCACATCGGCATACGAAGCATTTGAGCTGGGTTACCTGCGACAGGGAATTGACGAAGTAATTGTGAATCGCGACGATCAGGTAGCATACGCTAAAAATGCGGCGCTGAGCCTTGCGAATAAAGGATACACAAAGCCCATTAAAAGAAAGGATATTCGAGTGCTGGGAAAAGAAGCGCTTGGAATTGTGAATGTAGGTGCCCACAGCATGATGAGCGGGAACTACATTTCGGAGCACGATCAACTCATTAGCGAAAAACTTGGATTCGTACTCGCCGGGGGAGACCTTTCGGAGATTACCGAAGTTTCTGAAGACTACCTGCTGAAGTTGGAGCGGAAAGCTTTTCTGGAGCTTTGCGCCGAGCGCAAAACGCTCGAACGCCTGCAAAGCATGGTTCAAAAAGGCAAGGTACTGAGAAACTAAGGTGGCACCGACCAACGCAAAGACATATCACGTAAGTGAAGAGAAAACCATAAATCGACCATTAAAAAGAAAATTATGAACGCATATATAGTTTCAGCATACAGAACCGCAGTGGGAAAAGCGCCGAGAGGGGTTTTTCGCTTCAAGCGACCCGACGAACTGGGAGCAGCGGTAATAAAGAAAATCATGTCAGATCACCCCGATTTGGACAAGAATCGCATCGACGATGTGATTGTGGGTAATGCTACCCCCGAAGCCGAACAAGGGCTAAACATCGGAAGGATGATTTCGCTGATGGGGCTCGACACAGAAAAAGTTCCGGGAATGACCGTAAACCGCTATTGTTCATCGGGACTGGAAACCATCGCCATAGCATCTTCTAAAATACATTCCGGGATATCAGATTGTATTATAGCCGGTGGGGTAGAGTGCATGTCGCCCATCCCATTTGGAGGCTGGCGAATTGTACCCAATGCGGAAGTTTCTAAAAACAATCCCGACTGGTATTGGGGTATGGGGCTTACCGCCGAGGCGGTGGCAAACGACTACAAGGTGAGTCGTGAAGACCAGGACGCTTTTGCGCTGCGCTCTAATCAGCGCGCCGTGGCCGCCATAGAAGCCGGCAGGTTTAAAGACGACATTGTGCCCATAGAAGTAGAAGAAATATTTCTGAAGGACGACAAACGGGAATCAAAAAAGTACACGGTAGATACAGATGAAGGCCCCCGGGCCAACACAAACATGGAAGCACTCGGCAGGCTGCGCCCCGTTTTCGATACAAAAGGAACCGTTACGGCGGGAAATGCTTCGCAAACTTCAGATGGAGCAGCTTTCGTAATGGTGGT
>JAIVHP010000340.1 GCA_020201045.1 Flavobacteriales bacterium | reverse complement strand
GCTTCAATACGTTAATCAGGGTAACGAGTATTCGCGCACCGCTGCATCCCAGCGGGTGGCCCAGCGAAACTGCACCGCCGTTTACATCTACCTTATCCGGATTTAATCCCAGTTCTTTGATATTGGCCAGACCTACCACTGCAAAAGCTTCGTTGAGCTCCCAGTAGTCTACATCGCTGGTATTCATTTTTGCCTTATCGAGCGCTTTTGGAATAGCCTTGCTCGGCGCGGTGGTAAACCACTCCGGTGCCTGAGCAGCATCCGCATAGCTCACAATCTTAGCGATGGGCTTTAGTCCGAGCTCTTCCGCCTTTTCCTTGCTCATAAGCACCAACGCCGCAGCGCCGTCGTTTAGGGTAGAAGCGTTTGCCGCTGTTACGGTGCCGTCTTTCGAAAACACCGGACGTAAGCTGGGTATTTTTTCCAGCTTCACATTTTTGTACTCTTCGTCTTCTGAGACTACAACCGGTTCTCCGCGTCGCTGGGGCACTTCTACCGGAATTACTTCGTCGGTGAATTTTCCGTTCGCCCAGGCATCTGCCGAACGCTTATAAGAGTTGATGGCAAATTCGTCTTGCTGCTCGCGTGTAATATTGTACTCGCGTGCGCAGAGATCGCCGCAATTTCCCATGTGCTCGCTGTTGTAAACGTCTGTTAAGCCGTCTAAAACCATTCCGTCTTGCATGGTAATATTTCCGAGTTTGGTTCCTGTTCTGGAGTTGGGAAGGTAATGCGGTACGCGGCTCATGCTCTCCATACCACCGGCAACAATAATGTCGCTATCGCCAAGGGCGATGGATTGCGCGCCAAACATCACCGACTTCATTCCCGATGCGCATACTTTGTTTACGGTGGTACAGGGAACGTTGTCGCCAATTCCGGCAAACTTCGCAGCCTGTCTCGCTGGCGCCTGACCTAATCCGGCCTGTAGCACGCAGCCCATATAAACTTCGTCTACGTGTTTTGGTTCAACTCCCGACTTCTCAAGCGCACCTTTTATAGCTGTGGCTCCGAGTTGAGTGGCCGAAACACTCGACAAGCTTCCGTTAAAACTTCCTATAGGGGTTCTTACCGCTGAAACGATAACTACTTCTCTCATATCTTGATTATTTTGGTGGTTTTTGGGACGCAAAGGTAATACTTCTAAGTGTTATTAACCCCACAGAACCCAATGGGCTCTACCTGGTAATTTGGTAGTAGTCGGTGCTGCCGCTCATATCCACTTCGTTGCTGTCTACCAAAAATGTTTTCTTCACATTCATGTAGTCGCACTCGCCGTCGTAGACCCCTTCGAGATCTATTCCTTCGATGCGGGTTGAAAACGCAGAACTCGGTTCAATAATTTCGTATCCAAAAGCAACGAAATAAGGCGGGGTGACATTTACATATGGATACTCGTCGTTTATGAAAAATTTATTCTCTTCTTCGGGAAAATCGCCATTGGTAACCAGGGTGTCGGCTATAAGCGGGGCCGAAAAGGGCACGTACCGAACGATGATAATGGAGTCGAGCTCGGAATCGGTAAATCCGTCTTCGCCACCTTGTTTTAATTCGATGTAAATGGAGTTTATGCGGCTGATATCTGGCTCTTCACATTTCTCGGTACACCCGATAAACAGGATTGTGATCGCAAGGATGGAATAAAAAATTTTCATAGTGTTGGGGGCAAAAGTAGTGATTTGCTCAAATGCAAGCGCGCATTTTATATTTTTGTGTTCTTATGCGGTTCATTAAAATCACAAACGCAGTTTTGCTCGTATTCTTGCTCACTGCCTGTAATGCTACTTATCACTACGGTTATAAACCGCGCCGCGGGGGATGAGAATACGGCTGCTATTTACGTAGAAGGGGTTCCGGTTAATTTTATCCCCGGTCTGCCCGAAATGGCTGCCCGCAAAACCATTAATTCGTTGGAATACGAAGTTGAAAATCTGGAGCGGTTTCGGTTCGTCGCCATCGATTGGGACAATTCCGAACGCGACGACAAGGATTTTGCCGCGCCGGCCTTTAGTGCAGAAGAAATTGATAGCCTTTGCGCAGCCTACGAAGTAGACGGGTTGCTCTCCATAGACGGTTTAGAGCTCGTGATTCGCACCAATGGCGAAGTAAATGTTGTGAGCGTTTCCGACGAAGCCGGTAGAATGATTCAGGTGCCCGAGTTTACTCAGCGACAAGAGATTTCAATGACGCCGCTCTGGAGATTTTACGACGGGTTGAGCCTGCAGGTAATCGATGAGTACCAGAAAACCTATCAGGGCGTGTTCAATGAGTCTACTCTCAATCCAAACGAACAGGGCGACGTAAATTTGTCGGAAGGATCGCTTATCGACATATCCGTTATCGCGGCTCATGACTACCACAATCGCATATCGCCGCATTGGGAGCCCGGACAGCGATTGTACTACCGCGGAAATACAAATGAGCTGCTATCCATTTCTTCCGATCTGGAGTACACGGGAGACTGGGAAGCTGCAGCCAAAGAATGGATGAAACTCACTACGGCAAACGACGATAAGGTGCGCTACTTTGCCACCTACAATATGGCTGTGGCCAGCGAAATGCTCGGCAGGCCAAAAACCGCCAAGACCTGGCTGCAAAAGGCACGCGAAATAGACGATAAAAAACAGGTGAGCCGGTACATGGAAATCATAGACCAGCAAATACTGATTTACGACGTGGTAGACCGGCAGTTGGGTGTTCAGTAGTTTAGTGGTTCCCGAATCTGTGTATTACAATGTGGAATGCGCCGCTTGAAAACGACGACAATGGCCTTTTTCCCGCTTGCTTTTATTACAACTGCTCCAGAATATCTCTTACACTAGCCCTAACTTTGTAGTCCCTATCGAATTGACGCCACAGAATTTTGCCATCTTGTGAAATGACATAAGTGGCGGGCACGGGCAAATCGGTTCGGCCTTCAGAGTGCGCATTTTCTAAATCGGCATCGAGGTGAGTATTGTACATTTCTCGCTCTTCGTCGGTGGGGGTAAAGGTTACTCCGTAAGCATCCGAAATCACATAGCCTTCGTCGAATATAAGATCAAAATCCGCTCCTGTATTTTTACGTGTTTCAGAAGCGAGATTCTGCTTTTCTGGAGAGATGGCAAAAACCTGCGCATTCTTTTCGCGGATATAGGAAAGGTTGTCTTGCAGGTTGCTCAAGTGCTTCGTACAGATAGGGCACCACTTGCCGCGATAAAAAATAAGTACAACCGGCCCTTTTTCAAGTTCGCTTTTTAGGTTTACGTCCTGTCCGTCTTGGTTAACGGCATTCCATAAATAGGCTTCTGTTCCCATTTCAACCCCACTGGCATTTTTTATAGAAGCCTCGTTTTGTGCCAGGCAGCTTCCGCTGATTATAATCGCCGCAGCGGCGTTAACCAAAATTTTCGTGATCAATCTATTCATAATTCTCTTTTTTCAAATTTAACATCCGCAGGAATTGAATAAAAGGGTAAATGAACCACATGTCTTTAATCTGACACCGTTTGGTGATTAGCGTGCTTTTACTTCAGCAAATAATGCCCCAATAAAAAACAAAGCACAAGCATCTGCAATTACCCTTCTATTATCTATGTTTAAAGCGTCGCATCTAGTGCTGGGTGTAAATGGTTGATGAATTTTCAATTCAACCTCCCAAAGGTTATTAAAGTACAAGTGCGAGAAGACGTAAGTCAGAAAACGCGCATATTCACCTATATTTACAGCACAAACCTATCCATGTCTCCATGCAACAAATCTTAGCTCTTGTTGGCCTCGGCTGCGCCGTTTGGGTCATTTACGACGCCTGGTCAAAGAACCCACGCTTGTCTGAAATGGCCAAAATTCTCTGGACTATCGCCGCAATACTCTTCAGCATTCTCACCGCTATCGTCTATTACGTTACCCAAAAAATGCGGTAATACGTTCGTGGAAACGATTAATGCATCGCGCATGCCATCAGAATGTGTCGAGTTTTCACTGCGCGTAAAAAATATTCGCGTGGTGGTGTAGCGAAATTTGGAATTGCATCGTCATAGTATTGGAGCAGCAATATTGAAGCATTGGATTTCGAACTTCTCAAGAAGAACATTAAAACAAACAGGCAGGCGCAAACCGAAATTTATTCGAGTTGCTACAAAAGGGTTTACGCTTCGTGCCTTCGCATAGTGCGCGATGCTCACGATGCCGAAGATTTAATGCAGGAAGCCTTTATCCACGCTTTTCATAAAATAGATTCCTTTCGGGGAGAAGCCGAATTGAGCACGTGGATTTGCAGAATAGCGATCAATAAATGCCTCGATCACCTGAAAAAGCGCCGGGTAGAACTTTGCTACGACGAGCACTGGGTGCAAAAGGCCGAAGAAAACGGCAGCTCCGAAAGTGTGTCTAATTACGATGTGGAACGCATTCAGAAGGCAATGCAAGAACTTCCCGAAGGATGCAGAATCATTTTTACGCTTCACATTTTTGAAGAGATGGACCACAAATCCATCGCATCCAAACTGGGAATAAAAGAAGGCTCATCGCGGGCGCAATACGCGAGAGCGAAAAATAAAATTCAAGAACTTGTTACAAATACATATGTCTGAACTGGAAAAATATATCCGCGATAAGCGGGAATCATTTGACGAAGCTGAACCGGTAGAAGGACACGAGCAACGTTTCCTTCAAAGGCTGGAGCGCAATAGCGAACAAAAGGAGAACCGGGGAATCGGTTTTTGGAAAATTGCAGCCGCAGTGGTGGTTCTCGTTGCTGTTGGGTTGTCGGTTTTGGTGCCAAAGTTTAACGGACCCGAAGATGTGCAATACGCTTCTATGTCGCTTGGAGATGTTTCGGCAGAGATGGCCGAAGTAGAGCTTTACTACAAGAGTGAACTCGCCGAAGAGTACGAAAAACTGAACGATCTATCCAAGTCGGACCCTGAAGTGGCAGCGCACTTGAGCGAAATAGAAGAACTCAATAAGGCCTACGCCGAGCTGGAAGAGCAACTCTACGAAAGCGGTAACCACGACAAGGTGATTACGGCCATGATCGAAAATTTCAGACTCAGGCTGGAGCTTTTGGAAAAGCTCGAAGCGAAAAAAGGTGAAATAATCAAACAAGATTCATTATGAAAAAATCGTTTGCAATACTCGGATTGCTCTTCTTGCTGCCTGCGTTTCTTTTCGCGCAAGAGGAGTCTATTCGCAAAATTTCGATCAATTCGAAGCCGAATCAAACCCTGAAAATTGACAATTCGTTTGGGAAAATCGAAGTGTCCACATACGATGGAGCGTATATTGACGTAACCGTTGTAATTACCGCCGAAGACCGAAAGGTAGAGCGCGCAAGGGAGTTTCTCGACAATACCGTTATAGACCAGAACTACGATGGCAATACAGTGGAATTGAGAACGGTGAGGAAGTCCAAAACATGTAAGCTTAAGAATTTTTCAATCGACTACACCGTGAAAATTCCCGAAGGGACAAACCTCGATATCAACAACCGTTTTGGTGATGTGCTGATTTATGAATCGGGTGGAGAAGTGAAAGTAGACGTTTCGCATGGCGATTGCCGCTTAATGGGAGTCACAAAGTCGAAAGGAAAATTTAGAAATGAATTAAGGGTGAAATTTGGAAGACTTGAAGCCGAGAATATCATTGATGGGGTGGTGCGGGTAGAGCACGGCGACATCAATATATCGCGGATTACAGATTCAGATATCGATTTGCGGTTTGGCAACGGAAAGGTTGGTTTGCTCGAAGGAGAAATTGAAATTAAACTTTCGCACTCAACCTTAAATATCGATGATTTAGGTTCAAAAATTAAAGACTTTAACGCAGATGTTGAGTTCTCCAATTTAAGGGTTTATGGATACGCCACCAAAGACTTTGTAGGACATTTAAATGGCAGTTTCTCTAATTTTAAATTCCCAAAAGATTTATCGGTATTATCGGATGAGCCTTCTATGAACCGTGTAGAATATCAAATTCGCGGAAAGGAAGCCGGCGAAAATGCCCCTACAATAAAAGTAGAAGCGCGCCACAGCACCGTTACCATAAAATGACCCAATTTTTTAACTCAGTTACCCTATGAGCGCTGCTCCTATTATCTATTTTGATAACTGATATTTACCTGATTATTAAAAATAAAGAAATTTAGTTATATGATAGCCTTAAGCAAAAATTAACGCTGAGAACAGTGAGAAAATGGACAAGCAGGGCGTGTTTAGGCGAGTGCGCAGAGGCGTGCAAGCACGCTGTGAGAACTTGTAAAGAGAAATGTCGGCGGGTATCTCACTGATCGCTCGCGATCCTCTGTGAACTCATACTTTGAGCTTTGGTTGTCCTTTTTCTCTGAGCACTCTGCGTAATTCATTCCAAACAAATAGTATTGACGCTTGTGCTCCGCCGAATGGACGGAGAGCCCTCGAAACGGATTCAAGATTTCGCAAAATGCTTTTATCACAAAATCACGGAGTTAGCGATTTAGTTATATGATAGGTTAATAGTTTTAAATCCCGCCCCACTATTCAAAAGTCGGGGCGGGCTTTGACTTTAAGAAACACTATGCCTTCACATAGGCGTGGTTTACCAGTTCATTGTTCATATACTTTTCGTAGGCAGAAAGATCGAAATGGCCGTGGCCGCAAAGGTTGAAAAGAATGGTTCGCGAGTCGCCGGCTTCTTTTGCTTCGCGCGCTTCTTCAATTACTTTGGCAATGGCATAAGTGGCTTCCGGCGCTGGAATTACGCCTTCGGCGCGGGCAAAAATAAGCCCGGCTTCAAAGCACTCAAGCTGGTCTTTCGACACCGCACTGATCAATCCATCTTTGAGCAACTGACTCACCAGCACTCCCGCACCGTGGTAGCGAAGTCCACCGGCGTGTATTTCTGCGGGAATAAAATCGCTACCAAGCGTGTACATCGGCAGGAGTGGAGTCATACCCACGCTATCGCCAAACCGTTGAGCCAAGAGAATTTCACGAAATCCGAACTTGTTTCGGGGTAAGCGAAGCAATCCCGAACTTGTTTCGGGGCTCAGTGCCCCATCCGCCCTTCGGCGGAGCTCAAGCGTCGGCGCCATTTTTTTGCG
>JAIVHP010000339.1 GCA_020201045.1 Flavobacteriales bacterium | reverse complement strand
TCTCAATTTCAAACATTCCACATATTGGAAACTTGAGATGAATACATTCCATAAATTGGCAACATTTTAAGTACATTTGCGTTGTGAATATAGTAGAGGTTATAACCGGTAAAATCTATCCCATCGAAATTTTGCCCCTTGAAAATTCAGATTACAAAATGCTATCGAAAACCCGGTATTTTTTTAATTGGAAGGATGAAAGCGATCAGGAAATCTACAAATTGGTGGTGACGGGACGGAATGATATAAAAGGACTGGTTTCATTAGAAAGGATACCATCCGAGTGGAGAATTCACATACGACTCCTCACCGTATCAAAAGAGAATAAGGGACGGGGAAAAATTTTTGATAAAATCGCCGGAAACTTAATGACCCATGTTGCCAAAATTGCAGTGGCTGATTATGGAGAATATGCATGTGTTTCACTTCGACCAAAAAGTTCGATTGCCCAACATTATATTGACAAGTACAATATGAATGTCACCGGCATGACGCTCAGCCTGGAGGTTCCGGAAATAATACATCTCATAAATGAATTTGACCATGAAGACTAAACAAAATACCAGCAATGTTGATTCTGAATTTGGAGTTGACTCGAGATATAAAACGAATAATGAAAGAGAGCAAGACGCTATTGCGCTAATGCAAGCCCGTTTGGATCGAATGAAGAATTTGTCTAAAGAACAAGTCCTTCGAGCAAAGCTGCTGCAATTGAAATTGCAAATGGAAAATTACCTCAAAGAACCGGTTTATGATAATCAACATCATTTTTCTCAGTTCTTACAGAAGTATGTTGACACCATATATTCCAAACGAAGTGATTTTGCAAGAGACATCAACATTACTGCTAATTTTCTGAGCAAGATTATCAATAATCATCGGGAACCTAATGAGGAGTTTATCTTAAAACTCATGATACATTCTGAAAAGGTTTTTGAGCAAGTGGGTGAATTTCATAAAGAAACCTGGTATCAAATTTATTTCCATGAAAAATTATGCGATACCATGTCAAGGGAGTCCAAATGGAGACCTGAAATTGAAAAACAGGTCAGTCTAACGAAATTGATTACAAAATAAGCTACAGGTGCAGAGCTGCTAAGCAAAAGGATTTGGCTGAAGGTTCACACCATATTGGCGGAAGCGGCACTTTTAGGCTTTGTTTTCAAATTCCGTCTAGCGAAGATTCCCAATCGGTAGCATTGGCTATTAAATCCTCATGTCTCCTTTATTTCACTAAATTTGTGTAAGTGACAACAATGAGAACATTACATCTAAAAAACCGGCTTCAGTGGATAAAAATGACGCGGAGCTTACCATGCGCATCGCTGCCAAATTGTATGAAGATGGCACACTTTCATCCGGACAAGCCGCAGAACTTGCAGGATTGTCGAAAAGAACATTTATAGAAATGCTCGGAAAGTATGGAGTGTCGATATTCAGTACTACGCTCGATGATTTGGAATCAGATATAGCCAATGCTTAACTACGTCATCGCTGATGCAAGTGTCTTTATTATTTTTGATAGATTAAATCAGTTGCGTCTATTGAAAGATATTTACCAAAAAGTCTACACGACCCCCGAAATAGCGATAGAATTTAACAAATCACTTCCAGACTGGGTGTTTATGTAGACTGCAACTGATATGAAGTACCAAAATTTCCTGTGCACCCGTTTAGATCTGGGTGAAGCTTCTGCTATTGCACTTGCTGTTGAACGTGACGATTCATTGCTTATCCTGGACGATTTAAAAGCCCGGAAGCTTGCAAAAGATTTGGACTTGCAGATAACCGGGATTTTGGGAGTGCTGAATAAAGCAAAAGCTTTAGGTCTTATACCAAAATTAAAATCTTTGCTCGATCAGCTCCGGGCAACAGACTTTAGGGTATCGGAAAATATCATCAAGAATCTCTTAAAGAGAAATGGTGAATAGTGACCTTTTTCACCAACGCTGCGAAGAAAATTTAGAAACCTGCTAAGAATAAAAATGAGCGCCGTTTGTGAATTTTAGAGAAAAGTCAACATTTCCAACAATGAGCATCTAAAAATCATTGAAGCTTTTCGGGATTTTGCTCGTTGTAAAACGACCTGAGTTGAGCCACAAAGTATCGAAGGAGGTGAACGGTGATGTACACCTTGTCTTCGAGAAGATCAAAAAAGTCATCGGCGTCAATCACCAGTACCTGACAGGGGCTTTTACACACCGCATTAAAGAGTCGCGGTTCGCGATCGAAAAATCCCAAAACGCCAACCGCAGCATTTTTAGTCAAGGTTTGGGACACTTTACCCTTTCGCACCATTTCAATCTCTCCCGAAATGATCATAAACAGATGTCCCGACGGGTCGCCTATCGCAAAAAGTTCTTCTCCCGAATCATAAGATTCTATTTCGGCTATGGCCGCCAGATAAGAGAGTTGCTCGGTCGGAAATTCGGCAAACAGTTCCACATTTTGCAGAAAGTTGACTTTTTCAATGGTGGTGTTCATCGCTTTTTTGAAATTTATTTTTGTAGATGAGTTCGGCTGTTTCTCTCACAATTTCACTCTTATCATTTAAGGCATCCAAAAGCATTTCGGGCAGGGGAGCGGGACATGAAGGTGTTATGCCGTATAGCGTGGCAGCCTTTAGCCATTCGTCGTCTTGTTCTAAGAGCAAAACCATAGCTTCTTCGTAATTTTTCACCTTTACACCGAAGTATTTTTCACCTGTGGCCAGCACAATTTTGGTGGACTGCTTGTCAATCAATGGCATCATTTGCTTTGAAGTCTTTCCTTCCAGCAAATTGTCTATAAATTCAATTGCGGCCGATCTGTGTGCAGCGTTGACACTCCTATACGATTGGAGTGCGCCACGCAGGTCGCGGTAGTGAAACTTCATTCCCAAAAGCCTGAACGCATGCTCAATTCTTTGATCAATTCGTTCGTTTATTACTTTTTTCAGAAGGTCAAATCGCTCTTCAGACGTGAGTTGATTCAGAACATGCTTAAAGAGATAGATATGCTCAATTTCCCGCTCAAGTTCTCGATCGATTCGCTTCTGCGAAAACGATAATTCGGAGTTGTTGGCATGCAATCGGTTGATGCCTTTGATCAGGGCGTATCTTCTTTTGGCGTTTGTTTCTTTTTCCAACAAACTGAGTAATTCGTTTGCCGCGCTCTGCGAAGAAATATTTGAAATGGCTTTCACGAGTGATCTGTAAATGCCATAGTTATCAACCGCACCCGGGATATACTCCGCAATTTCGGGCAGATGCTTCTCGGGGTAATTTGCAATGGCATGAAGTGCTTCCGTTTTGAATGCAGATTTCTCCAGCATCTCCACCAGCAGCGGGATGAAATTGGTACTTTGCACTATGCCCATACTTTTTATGGTTGCCTTTTTTACTTTGCCCGAAGAATTTTCAAACAGCTGAGTCAAATATTTTACTGCTGTTTTTTCATTCAGGTATACGAGTGCTCCCGCAATTTGTGCACGCGCATTTGCATTGGCATCGGTTTCATCGCCGATGATTTCTTCCAGTGCTTCCTTTTCACGGGTTTTTAAGGCCGATCGGTTTTCGTATTTGAAGCTGCATGCCAGGGCCACCGTTTTCTCAACCGACGATCCACTTTTAAACCAATCTTTTAATATTTCTTCGGCTCGATTGGGCTCGTGGATACTGATGTAATCCATGGCGTTGATTTTTATCTCAACAGCATCGTCGTTTAGCAAAGGCAATACATCTTCCGAAAAGTTTTTGGTCGTAATCCGAGAAAGTAAATTTAGTGCGCGGTATCGAATTTCTTCGGTTGGATGCGTCAGAAATTTTTGCAGCGACGGGGCAAAAGGTTCGGGAGCGCTATCTTTTATGATTTTCAAGGTGCGCAAGATTCCTTGATTTGAGTCTCCTTCGAGTTGTTCTTTTATGATTCGCTGCGTTTGTGTTTCGCTGAAGTCAAAGAGGCTCTCATTGGCAATATCTAAATCGTGTTCGTGAAGCACGGTGCGGAACTCATCTACATAGGCGCGCTGGGCGCGGTAACTTAATGCGAGCCAAATGCCGCTAGCAATTGCAGTGACCACGGCAACTTGCGGAATGGTAAAATCGAGAAAAACGACAAGAACCAACAGAACGAACCCTGCAAAGCCTTTCGAAAACCGATCGACAATCACGTCCATGAGCAGTTTAATACGGTTCTTGATGTTTTGACTTATGGGTAAAAACAAAATTTCACGGGACGTCTTATCAACGGAATAGCGAGCTGCACTGTCGATGCCGCCCATAATCACCACAAATGCGAGCACGGGCTCAATAGCGACCAAAACAGCGGCAATCAATATTCCCGCTGGACGGATGGACAAAGCTACACCCAGGCCAATTTTTTTGAGCAAAGGACCCGAGAGGGTAATTTGGATAAGCAGTGCCGCAAGGCTGACCAAGCCGTAAAACAGACCGAAAAAGGATGTGAGCGATTCCTTATCGGGAAAACTTAGTTCTGCTGCGGCCTTTACCTGATAATCGGCCAGGGTAGAAACCAGCATGGCGCTGCCAATAATCCCCGCAATCATCAATTGGTATTTGGAATGGATAATCCCTTTTACCCCCGAAATTAATGGCAATCTCTTTTTCTTTTTTGCATTGGTGCGGGGGGCGGCTTTTTTGGTGTCGCCGCGAATGTATACGGCAATGGCGAATACCAGCGCCAGTGCACCTATGCCAACGTACAATAGATTTTCCGTAGAGACCCAGCCCGCTGAAACCACCGCGCTGGTGGCATGACTTCCCAACACGGAGCCCATTATTGCACCGAAGTTTAATAGAGGGAAAACGCGCTTTGATTGAGCCGCGTCAAAAGCTTCATTGGCGAAAAGCCAAAACTGCGAAATCACGAGAATTCCGAAAATGCCCACCCAGAGATAAAACAATACATAAACCCATTGTTGCCCCGTTTCCAGTAACAGGCGCAAAACCAACAACTGGGCGATCACCCCAAGTACGCTCGCGGGAAAAACTTTGCGGCTCTTGTGTTTTTGGGTGGTGCGGATAACGATACTCGTAACCGGGATGGCCAAAATGGCTATGGCAATAAACACATACGGCAGGCGCTCGGCACCCAACTGAACCAGAAATAAGCTGTCGCGGGCAGGTTTGAGAAAGTAAACGATGACAATCAATAAAAACGACATCGCGAAAAAGGCAGAAACAATTTTCCACTCGCCCGCGCGGATGTTGTAAAATTTATTGACGATTGACTTCATGTAAATTGTATGAATTGCTTCACTTCACTCAAAACA
>JAIVHP010000088.1 GCA_020201045.1 Flavobacteriales bacterium | reverse complement strand
CAAATATACTTCCCGATGAAGTGGTGATGGAGGGGACCATGCGAACCCTTGACGAAACCTGGAGAGCCGAAATGCACGGTCATATCGAAAAACTGGTTCACGGCCTTTGCGAATCTATGGGTGCAGAAGCAGAGCTCGAAATACGGAAGGGGTACCCCAGCCTGATTAACGATCCCGACCTTACAGCCTGGTCGAAAGAAAAGGCGATTGAATTGCTCGGCGAAGACAAAGTTCACGACTTGCCCGTGCGGATGACCGCCGAAGATTTTGCATACTTCGCGGGAGAAGTGCCGGCTTGTTTTTTCCGATTGGGAACGTCAAACACAGCACAAAAGATCGGCGCACCACTGCACACCAGCACGTTTAATATCGATGAAAATGCCCTTGAAATAGGAACTTCAATGATGAGCACACTCGCTATAAAAGCCCTTGAAGAGCGCTAGTTTGCCACTTCGCTCATAAACTTAATGCGCATGAGGCGGAGTTGCTCTTCCGTAAAATCTCCATCAAATTCGTCGTACGCTTCCTGAAGGTCGTCTGACTCAGATTCCATAAAGTACTCGTAGATATCGGCCTGATCGTCTTCGTCTAAAATATCGTTGATGTAATAATCGATATTGATTTTAGTACCCGACCCAACTATAGCTTCAATTTCTACGATTACATCTTCCAACTCTTTTCCTTTTGCATCGGCAATATCGTCGAGCGGAAGCTTGCGGTCTATGTTTTTTATGATGTGAACCTTGAGTCCAGACTTGTTTACCACAGACTTTACAACGAGATCTTTAGGTTTTTCAATATCGTTTTCGTCGACGTATTTTGCGATTAGGTCAATAAACGGCTGGCCGAATTTTTTGGCCTTTCCATGTCCCACACCTGTAATTCGGGTTAACTCTTCGATGGTTGTGGGGTATTGATACGCCATTTCCTGAAGGGAAGTATCCTGAAAGATAACGTGTGCCGGTAGATTTTTTCGAGACGCTTCCTGCTTCTTCAAACCGTCGAGCATTTTATAGAGCATCTCGTCTGCCGCCGCTTTTCCACCGCCGCCACCTTCGTTGGCATCGTCTACATCGGTGTAGTCGTTTTCTTTAAACAGGGTGATGGATCTGGGTTTGGCGAGAAATTTTTCTCCCGCTTCAGTAAGCTGGAGCGTGCCGTACGTTTCAATATCTTTTTTCAGCAGGTTTTGAATGGTGGCCTGTCTAATTACGGCGTTCCAGTAAGCATCGTCTTCTTCCTGCCCGATGCCAAAGCATTCGAGCTCGTCGTCTTTATACGTTTTTACTTCCGATGTTTCCGTACCTGTTAAGATGTTGATGAGATGCCGGGCCTTGTGGCGCTGCTTTGACTCCATAACGGTTTGCAGCACTTTGGTAACCGATTCTTTTCCCTCGAATTTCTCTTTTGGGAAACGGCAATTGTCACACATCTCGTCGCATTTATCTGCGTCGAAAAACTCGCCGAAGTAATGGAGAATAAATTTCCTTCTGCACATACTCGCTTCGGCATACGAAACAATTTCCTGTAAAAGCTGCCGCCCGATTTCCATTTCGGAAACGTGTTTTCCCTGAAGGAATTTTTCGAGTTTCTCAATGTCTTTATAGCTGTAAAAAGCGAGGCAGTGGCCTTCGCCGCCATCTCTTCCGGCTCTTCCCGTTTCCTGGTAATAGCTCTCTATACTTTTTGGGATATCGTGGTGGATTACAAACCGCACATCGGGCTTGTCTATCCCCATACCAAAGGCTATGGTGGCCACAATGACATCCACTTCTTCATTGAGAAAAGCGTCCTGATGGTTGCTCCGAGTTGCTGCTTCCATACCGGCGTGGTAGGGAAGTGCCTTGATGCCGTTTACTTTAAGGGCCTCGGCAATTTCTTCAACCTTTTTTCGGCTCAGGCAATAAACAATGCCCGATTTGCCCGACTTGCTGTGCACAAATTTGATGATTTCCTTTGCCACATCCTTCTTGGGCCGCACTTCGTAATACAGGTTGGGTCTGTTAAATGAAGCCTTGAAAATATTGGCGTTAGTCATGCCCAGGTTTTTCATGATATCCTGCTGCACTTTGTCGGTTGCCGTTGCCGTAAGGGCAATGATGGGCGCGTATTTAATCTCTTCAATTATATTTCTCAACCTCCGGTACTCGGGTCTGAAATCGTGACCCCACTCCGAAATACAGTGGGCTTCATCTATGGCGAAAAACGAGATATCCGCTTCGCGTAGAAAGTCGATGTACTCTTGCTTCGTCAGGCTTTCAGGTGCCATGTACAAGAGCTTGGTAACACCTTTCTTCACGTCAGACATTACCATTTGCACATCGGCTTTGTTTAGCGACGAGTTGAGGAAGTGTGCCACGCCATCGTTTTCGCTTACCCCTCTAATAGCATCTACCTGATTTTTCATCAGCGCTATAAGCGGAGACACCACAATGGCCGTCCCAGACTTCATTAGAGCGGGTAGCTGATAGCAGAGCGATTTGCCGCCCCCGGTGGGCATGATCACAAAGGTGTGATTGCCACCTAAAATGCTTTCGATTATTTCTTCTTGTTCTCCTTTAAACTGAGAAAATCCGAAGTACTTTGATAACGCCTCTTTAGGCGAAAGTGTGTCAGTTATCATTGATCCAATAAGTCTTGTGATCCAATAAGTCAGGTCGAACGTGTTCCTTAATTACCAATTAATTCCGTCGTTTCGCAGGATTAAGATACGATATTAAACGAGATTATCAACTTGAAGTTCCAAACCGTTAACAAAAATCCAACTTTTTTCCGCCATTTCATAATACTTGGGCAGATTTGGTTTTAAACGATATTCCACCCCTCGAATTGTGTTAGTTTTGCAAACTTTAAACATTGCAAAAAAACAAATGAGCGACCCCAATCAAATGTCGTTTCTGGAACACCTGGAAGAGCTGCGCTGGCGCATTATTAAGGCTGTGCTGGCCATTGGTGTTGCCGCCACTCTGGCCTTTATTTTCAAGGGAATCGTCTTCGATGAGATTATTCTCGCACCCAAAGAATCGGCTTTTTTGACCTACCGCATTTTTTGTAAAGTTTCACTTTTCCTCGGGCTCGACGATAGCCTTTGCGTAACGTCAAATTTCAGTCTTCAAAATATACAAATGAGCGGACAGTTTACCAGCCATATTGTGGTGTCGCTGGTGGCCGGTCTCGTGGTGTCTTTTCCATATGTGTTCTATCAGGTTTGGGGGTTTATACAGCCGGGCCTAAAATCTTCTGAACGCCAGAGTGCACGCGGCGTTGTGTTTTTTACTACAGTGCTTTTTCTCATGGGGATTCTGTTTGGATAC
This sequence comes from Flavobacteriales bacterium, assembly GCA_020201045.1. Taxonomy (GTDB): domain Bacteria; phylum Bacteroidota; class Bacteroidia; order Flavobacteriales_D; family Cryomorphaceae; genus JAIVHP01. Next base: position 1,978 of record JAIVHP010000088.1, on the reverse strand, counting down.
TACCTTATAGCACCGCTTTCTGTTCAGTTTCTGGGCAGCTACACAGTTAGCGAACAGGTTAAAAACATCATTTCGCTTAATTCTTTTATCACCACCGTAACCACTACAACCCTTGCCAGCGGAATTGTCTTTCAGCTCCCCGTGGTGATCTACTTTCTCGCGAAGGCGGGGCTCGTAACACCGCAAACACTAAAAGCGTATAGACGCCATGCCATTGTTGGGGTTTTAATACTTTCGGCCATTATCACTCCGCCTGATATTACCAGCCAGATTTTGGTAACTTTACCTCTGATTGTACTCTACGAAGTGAGTATTAAAATAGCCCGGGTTGTTGTGAGAAAGGCCGAAAAACAAGATAAGAACCAATAGTGCAATATATCACTGCTTTAATCGATATTTGAATTAATGTTTTCCGAGCGGCACGATATGGTTCTCATTAAGGATTTCAAATTCTTTCTTTTCACGCTGATGCTCGGCTTTTCAACCGTCGGCCTCGCCCAAAAAACCATCGTATCGGGAAAAGTCTACGACTCAGAAACCAAAGAACCCCTTCCATTTGTAAATGTAGCCTTCAAAGATTCTAAGATCGGCACCACAACAAATATTGAAGGGAGCTATCGAATAGAAACCTATTACGCATCAGACTCGATCTTTGCCAGTTTTGTGGGCTATATCCCAAATGCCTATAAGGTTAAAAAAGATGTGAGTCAGGAAATAGATATCTACCTCGACCCGGGCTCCGTTAGTCTTGGCGAAGTGGTGGTAAACGCAAAAGATTTTGAGAACCCCGCGCATGCCATCCTTGAAAGAATTATTGACAACAAGCCCATAAACAACCGCGCCAAGCTCGATGCGTACGAGTACGAGACCTACAACAATATTCAGTTTGATGTAAATAATATGTCGGAGAAGTTTAAGAATCGAAAGCTCTTTCAGGAATTCGATTTTATTTTCGACTATATCGATTCGAGTAATGCCAAAGTTTCCCTGCCTTTTTTCATCACAGAAACCCTTTCGAAATATTATTACCAGCGCGACCCAAAGGGCAGGAAGGAAATAATAAAAGGATCGCGGGTGTCGGGGATCAATAACGAGAGCTTAACCCAGTTTTTGGGGCAGATGTATCAGGATGTAAATGTCTATGAAAATTCCATCGGGATTTTTGGAAAGAATTTCGTCAGTCCGATATCTAATTACGGCCGCACCTTCTATAAGTACTTTCTGGTAGACAGCATGTACATCGATAGCAAGTGGTGCTACCGGCTTGACTTTCTGCCCAAGAACGAGAATGAACTTGTTTTTGAAGGGAGTTTTTGGGTAAACGACACCACTTATGCGCTAAAGGAGATTGACGCGCGTATTCTTCCATCGGCAAACATCAACTTCATTAAAGACATGAAAGTTCACCACCGCTACGACGAGGTGGAGAAAGAAGTGTGGATGCTCACCCGCGAAGAGCTTGTAGCAGATTTTTCGGTTTTTGAAAAGGAGATGGGGTTCTATGGAAAAAAGCTCACCACTTATAAAGATTTTGTGATTAATGAGCCCAAAGATGAAGCGTTTTACAGCGGCGCCGACCACGTTGTTGTGGAGTCGCAGGTAAACGAAAAATCAGATGATTTTTGGGAAGGCTCGCGTCATCAGGAAATTACCACCGACCAAAAGGGGATTTACAAAATGGTAGATTCCCTCAAGACCAACCCGCGGTTTATGACCTATGTGGATTTGATAAACTTTGTTATTCAAGGCTATAAGATAAAGGGAAATGTAGAGTATGGACCGGTATTTACTTTTTTGAGCTTTAATTCGGTAGAGGGCCTGCGCCCTAAATTCGGACTGCGCACCAGTAACGATTTCAGCACCCGGCTTATGCTGGAAGGATATCTGGCGTACGGCACGAAAGACGAGCGTTTTAAGTACATGCTGGGCGGAAAGTATTTTCTGTCGAAAAACCCAAGGCATTCAGTCGGGGCTTACT
>JAIVHP010000005.1 GCA_020201045.1 Flavobacteriales bacterium | reverse complement strand
AACGCCCCCCATTTTTTATCTCCGGAAAGCATACCTGTAAAGATCACCCGATTGCGCAAAAATTCGCTTCCCAATACCGTCTTTTCACAATCTTTTCCAAAAGGTGATTCGAGACCTGGCCCGGCAATAACCAGGTTGGGAATTGTACTCTCTTCAAAGTCATCTTTGAGCGATTCATAGGCTTCGATCAATAAATCCAGCCCTTTTTTTTGATGAATTCTGCTTAGGAAGAGCATAAAAGGCTTGTTTTTCAACGGCGGATAATCCGAATAAAAAGCTTCGTGATTTACCGCTTCCCGCGCTGGCGGTTCTTGTATGCCGTATCCCACATTAATTTCTTTAGCGGGCTTATAGGGCCGAAAAGGCTGAGCCGCTAGTCGCTTCTCTTCTTCGCAGGTAAACAAAAGTCCATCTGCCGACGACACTACTTTGTGCTCGATAAATTTCCAATAGATATCATTCCGCATCGCCTTCCATTTTCGTTCTGGCGATTTCTGAAAATAAGGATCGAGCATGCCGTGTGGCATGATGTACCAACGGGGCAGACTTCCGGGATTTGGGTCACTTCCGTTGAGCTTTTTCAGCGCTTTCGAAACGGCGTAATCGGGATAAAGCCACATGCCGTGTGCGATAATCGCATCGAATTTTGGCGCGTTTTCAAGAAGAAATGGAATGAGCCTGGATGAGTAACGCCAGACATTCTCGGCAGGTCCCAGGGCGTGAATTTCAAAGTCGTCTTTGCCCAGCCACCCGCAATCGGGAGAATCAAGGCATACCACTTCGTTTATAATTCCGTGCTTTTTCATGGCCGGAATGGTATTGCGAATTCCCTGGCAAGGGCCTCCAGATTTGGGGTCCATACTCGCTATTACCCGAAGTATCTTCAAACCGCTTCTGTTTTAGAAAGCGTTTTTACCACAGCGTTTTCTACATCTTTTGGAGAAATGAGCTCTACGCAATATCCTTCGCTTCGCTCGCACGTGTAGGCTCCCTTCTTGGCGCAGCTCGTTTGCGGTCGGATTATACTGTTATTGTCTCCTCGTGGATGCCATTGCCTGGGTCTGTTTATGCACGAAAAAATGCCGACACAGGGAGTTCCCATGCAGCCGGCAAGGTGCATTGCACCGCTATCGTGACCGATCAGGACATCGCACTGCTCCAGCACTGCTGCTGAAACCCGCGGCGAGCATTTACCTGAAATATTCAACGCTTCGCCACTCCAAAATGCAGCGCACTCTTCTCCACGCTCGTATTCCTCTTTTGCGCCAACCAGCACCAATGCCTTATCAGAAAAACGGTTGTTGAGGGCAGCAACCAATTGTTTCCAGTTTTCTGCACCCCAATCTTTAATGGGCATTTTCGTGCCCATATTCACCGCGATCATTCCATGTGGAGCTTTCAGGTCTTTAATCAATTGATCGGCTTCCGCTTTTTCCGAATCTGTAAGTTTCAGATCCCAGTACCGATCGTCGTCCAGCGAGAAATTGCCGAGTTCATCAATGCGCGCCTTCATACGCGAAGCTTCCCATTCTACAAAGCCCGTTTGGGGATCGACCTCAGCCGTGTAAGCACCTCGAACTCCGTTAAAGCCAATAAACTCCTTAATGCCCGCAGATTTAAAAAACAGTTTATCGCGCCGATCGGCATTGCGAGATCGGGTAGCGGTCATATTAACCACTGTGTCTATTGATTTCCTGCGTATTTGAGCCGACAACCTGGCGAGCAAAACGGGGTTTCTCGTGCCCACGGGGTAACTCAGAATATCATCGATAAAATACTCATGCCCCAATATGGCCTGAAGGGGAGCGGCCTTAGACATTACGGGCTTGTTGGTAAGCAGTGTAATATGCGCATCGGGATAGCACTCTCTAACACGGTGAAAACATGGCAATGCCATTACGGTATCGCCAAGGCTACCGAGTCTGTAAATGAGCACATTCTTTTTTTTCGATGGCATTGCCTGCTAAAATCTTAATTTACTCTTGTTTACCGGAATCTGTTGCGGGATGTTTCACATCGTTCAAGGAAGCGATCAGTAATCCCATTATCAGTGTACTAAAGCCCAATGTAGTAGGCTGAGCCCATTGTCCCTGAGGGAATACGAGCAATGCAAAACTAAGCAACATCCACGGTAGAATTTTTTCTCGTTTAAGTGCCCGGAAACTCTTTAAGGCGTAGTCAAAACTCAATAATAATCGGATTACAATAGTGGCAATACCCAAAACGGCTCCCATTTCGCCAATAAGCCTGCCCCACTCTCCTTCCGAGAGTAAAAAGACCCTGCCACTTCCCATGAGGGCACTGCCCGCATTGGTTCCAAGGCCAAGTCCCTTTCCGAAAAAAGGTCTTTCATCGGCTTCAACAATAGCCGAAATCAGCCCGCCCAGATAACGGTCTACCAATGTACCTTCGAGTCCACCTTCGCTTCTGGCAGCATTATCGAATCGAGTTTGCAACACTTCAGTAGAAGTTTGGAAGAATTCAATTTTCTGAAGGAAGAACACCAGAATGAAAAAGCTAATGAGCGTTACAACAATTTGTCCCATAAATTTTGGCTTCTGCGAAACGGAGAAGATGAGAAAAATTAAAATGACACCTATCGAAAAAACGAGCCCCCTACTAATAGAAAGGGGAATAGCCGCAATAAGTGCCACCGTAGCCGCTAGAAGTACGATCTTATGAACCCCATTCGGCCGCAGCCAGAAGTAAAAAATAAAACTGGCCGCCATAGAAAAAAATAAGGTCGTACCATTTGTGAATGAAAAAGTGCCCGATGGTCTAAAAAACTCCATGGCTCCGCTAAACCCAGAGCCTTCTAGGTTTCCACCCACTCCCCTGTTTACCAATGCTGATTGCGGACTGTAAAACTGAAGAGCTATTAAAATAACCATAGGTATGGAAATCCACACGATTACCTTTCCCATCTTTATAACGTCATCTTTGTTAAAGAATGTCCCGATAAGAAAAATTAAGGGGAAATGAATGAGCAAAATTCTCGCACCAAACAGCGAGACAAATATATTGCCGTGACCTATAAATAATGTGGTAAAGAATGCAATGCCCCCAATAATAAACATGGCAACAATATAATTCACAGTGGGAAATAACCTGTAATACCAGGCATAGACCATAATAACGATGCCAACCGGATCGCGTATGATTAATATGAGTTCAGAAAAACCGGGTAGAAACCATTTTCTCAATGCACCTTCAAAAATCAGCAAGAAAAAGTAGAGCCAAACACCTATTTTTAATAACCGAACAGGCCGCTCCCTTTTCGCTATTTCTTCCGATTCCAGAAGACTCAAACGCTTTGAATTATGAAGCCTGGTAGCGTTTTCCATGATTTAGCTTAAGGAAGAATTTAACGTAATTAATTCCTGTGCAATTTTTTCGCCGTATGCATCCCATGAATAATTCGAAGCGTGTTCTATTGCCGCTTTTGACATTTGGGGTATGCTGCTTCTCTTTTCCAGAAACCAATTCAGCTTTTCTGCTATTTTTTCGGGAGATCGAATGGGCACTAAAAATCCTGTTTCCCCTTGAATAACCAAATCTTCACCACCCGTATTGGGAGTGATAATTATTGGCAGACCCTGACTCATTGCTTCCTGCATTACGAGGGCTCTGCCTTCAACAATTGAAGGCAAACAAAAAACATCACATGAGCGCATGAGCTCTAATACTTCGCTATGTGGCCTGTTTGAAATGTGTTTAAAATTGGGATAAATTGATTTGTAAAACTCCAATGGCTGTAGCAACGAGCCCAAAACAATAAGTTCAATTTTATCCTTATCGAGTAACTTCATTGCCTGAAATAAGTCTCCCAATCCTTTCCTTTGCCCCATAGACCCGACAAAAAGTACTTTCAACTTTTCGGATGTCTCATGACTTTTGGATGGGGTTAGCGAAGACTCGGGTGAACCAAAAGGCGATTGTATCAGGTCTTTTGTTTTAGCCTTTTCCGGTATTGAATCAAGAACAAACTTACCGGGCCCTACAACCACGTCTGCCAGAACCATTTCTTCTTCCTTTCGTTTGATCTTTACATCTGAATCTTTAATACTCCCTCCCATGGTGCAAGACCATTCAGGCAGTCGCTCCGCTTCTTCTTTCATAAGTTCTCTGCCGCAGGCCCAGTATGCTATAGGCAAATCGTAGATGCATTTAATCCCCAGAGATTTTGCCTTTTTAAATGTTTCCAGGGCTCCGTCTTCATACGCATAAACCGCATCTAAAGAATGGCGGTTTGATACAGATTCCAGCTTCTTTGAAACATGCCGATCAAAACTTCTGTAGACCGCATCAACACTGAACTCACCAAACTCATGACGCGTTAAATTCTTAAGACCAATTTTCGGTAAAAGTATCCTCCCTAATTCTTTCGCTGGATATGTTTCTATCAAAGAATTGTCGATTGCATAGCTTCTTCTTAATACCTCCTTTCGGATGTTTTTTGGCAAAAGTTTTATCATTTGCGAATCGCGACTTGTCGCGACCGTGGTAAAGTACCGAGCGAGAATATTATTTCTTTCAAAAGCAGCCAGAACAGCCCTTACATTAGCATTTCCCGTAGGATGGGACACGAGCAATTTCATGAACGCAGCATTTGAAAGATTTGACACTTCATCATTTCTGGGCGTTTTTGTAAAGGTATCCCAAATAAGATTTAGACAATTTTCTATATCTAATATATGAACTTCTCCTAATGCGCTTTACGTATTTAAACTGCGATGGAATAAACTTAATAAATGAAAAAATAACTCTGACTACGCTGATATCATCATGTCGCTTTCGTTTTAATTTTCTTATCATGCTATTCACAAGCACGGGCAAAAGATAAATTAATGGGACTCTGCGGAATTGAAAAATCAAATCGTTAATTAAAAAAGACCTGGCCTGTTCCATCGCATTGCGCTCCATACCCGTATGCTCGTGCCAAACGTGAACCCCCGGCAGAAACAAAATTCTATAACCCGCATCGAGCATGCGAATGCTCAGATCTTTTTCTTCGTGCCCGTAAGGCAGCGGAAACTGAATATAACTGCCCACATCACGAACAGCTTTGAGCAAGTGCATGTATCCGCAGCCGACAAATATATTCGACTCTATCGGCTCGGTGCGATCGACCTTTCGAAAACGCAGGGTTTTGTTTTGTAAAATATCGTAGCAAATACATCCCAAATTTGGATCGCTCTCCATGTACTTCACACCTATCTCAATTTCATCACCTTCCAAAAACCAAGCATCGTCGTCCAGGCTGACAAAATAATCTGCATCGGTTGAATTCATCAAGGTATTGCGGGCATTCACAATGCCTATACTTTTTTCGCTATGAATCCACTTCACTTTTGGAAAGTGATTTTCGAGATCTTTTGTACCGTCTGTTGAGCCGTCGTTAAAGACAATAACTTCCTTATTGTCGTAAGACTGATTGAGCGCAGAATCTATAGCTTTCCCCACCACCGATGCACGATTCTTAGTCGTTATACCTACACAAACTTTTTTCATCGGTTTACCCAAAGGCTTTAAGGTTATTTGGCTATCGCGAAAGTTGCGAAGTTATCAGGAATAATTCTACCCTGCTGCATATGAGTGGGGATTGTTCATACTTCATTTTTAATTGCGCTTTGCATGAGCTTCAAGCAGCACATCCATGTATTTTTTTGCCACCACCTCGGGGGTAAATTTTTTCAAATGTCCAGCAGATTCGGAACGAAGTACCTTTTCCCTTTCCGGGTGTTTAACGAGCTCCGAAATTGCCGTGTAGAAAGTTTGCGCATTGGGATTTTCGACCACCACTCCTGCTTTGCCCACCGCACCGGGTAAGCCACCGGTGTCTGACACAATGGGAAGACAGCCACACGCCATCGCTTCGAGCGCTACATTTCCAAACGCTTCCACAATAAGAGAGGGCATAAGCAAATATGCACATCTGTTCAAAGCGTCTACAAGTTCACTCCCCTGGAGAAACCCTGCAAAGGTTACGCTCTCGCCTAGTTTCAACTCCGCAGTTCGATTTTCTAAAGCTTCCCGTACTTCCCCATCGCCTATTACAGTTAACTCGGGAATTGCGGTTCCAGCAGAATTATAGTTTTTAGCGAATTTCGCAAAGGCTTCTAAGGCAATATCGCACCCCTTTGATGAAACCAGCCTTCCCATAAACACGAAAGACAGTGGGTTTCTTCCGTTATTCGTTTTTCGGAATAAGTCATTGCGGTAAGGATTTCCGATTACGTGCGTATGCTCCGGACCGTAGTGTGCAACAGCCTTGCTCACTGCAATTACGGCATCCGCGCGGTTTAGCCAATACGTTTTTAGTTTATCTTGCCAGGACGTCGTTCCATCATTGCGCGCTACCCAGGTACGCAGCGCTGCTACATTTGCACTTTTATAAAATAAAGATGGCCAGGCGAGGCGCAAGCACGGATTATTCTCGAAAACAACATCCGCTTGTTTGTGTAGAGAAAATAATTGGGAAGCATCCGGATTTCGCACCACATCAAAGGGAAAAGAGCGATCGCCATGCTCGGTAGTCCAGGTTGCCAATGTAACAGTATGACCCATAGCCTGAAATTGATTGGCCAGTATTTCTGAGTTTACCTGTATTCCGCCAATATCCGGATAAAAACGATGTGTAAGAAATAAAATGCGCATCCGTTTACAGTTTGGGGATTCGTTGTTGCGTTCCTGATGCCAGCCGACCGAAGCTTTCCACCAGCGATTTCGCTATTTCGTTTACCCTGCTCTCCGCAGTGAATTTATCGCTGTTTGTCAATAAATTTTCAAGGCTTGCAAAGCATTGATTGCATCTGTAATCGAAATCAGATTCTATTTCTGCTTGACTTTCTGCCATGGGAACCCATAATTTTAAACCGTGTTCTAACATTGCTATTGCGGCACCACTCTTACCGAGTAAGGAAGGTTTAACGCGGGCTATAGCAAAATCGGCTTTCGAAAAGCTTTTGCTGAGTTCTTCGGGAGTTTTCTGCCCCAATTCTTTTAATTGCAGTTTATCAGTGGGGCAAACTCGCTTAAGGTATTGAGCAAACTGATCTCGGAGTATCGATTTTCGACCCAGAAAGTTCAGTTTTACAATTGCATTACTCTTTTGCAAAAATCTGGAGATAGCATTTCCAAATACGTGAAAGTTGATTTCTTGTGGTGCTGCACCAAAAAATATAGCGTTGAGTTCTTCACTATCAACCGACCCGTGCCCTTCGGGTTGGTATAGAACGGGAATGTTTCCAAAAAGCCCCAGTATTTGGGCTTCAATGTTTAAATTTTCCAACATTTCCGCATAGCGCAAATTGCTCGTGTGAATGAGAGCTGGCTGAAGTTTGCTTACAAGTCTTTTTACCGATTTAATTTGGCCAAATTTAACCAGGTGGTTCTTTACGCTTAAAACACCGCCAAGGTGTACTTCGTGAAACATAATGTGCCAGCTCGCCGCACGCCTCAGACTTCCCAACTCATTTATAAACTTGAGCGGTACACCCTGACTTTGAAAAGCGTAAGGCACATACTGCAAGCTAATCCAGTTGGGAGAAAAATCGGATATGGCATCTCTTATAAACTCTATTTTTACCTTGAGCTTATTCTTAGCTGGCAAGCGGTAAGTTTTAAGTCCAGTATCTTCGGTTTCGATATTGGGAATATTAATATGCTTGTCGTTTACAGACACAATCGCCGACGTACAATGAGTCTCCGAAAGTACTGCAGCCAATCTTCGGGTATAGTCGCCTACGCCGTCTTTTCCCGGTTCGATGGAACCGCAAATGAAAAGTACTCTGAATTTATGGCTGCCCTTTGTATCCATGGCTACTTTCTGCTATAGAAGCGACTAACCAGCACCGCACATTTAATCGCCAGTTTCTTGCGCCACACTTTGTAGGCGGGCTGCGACCTGATTACACCGTTTGCGTAGTTCCAATATATTTTATCGATCTGGCGAAGCGGGTATCCCGAAAGACATTTTGACAGCGCGTGAAGATCCCAGGGTTTGGGTTGTCCTAGCGCATGTGGGAGCAATGCCCTGCCCGAAGAAAACGACATGGCGTGTGTGCCGGCGATACTCACGGGGAGTTCACTTGCTTCTATCGATGCATTAAGGGCATCCTGATCGGTTTTACCAAATGGCGAAAAAGAAGAATCTTTTCCCTTCTCAATTTTAGGCCCACTGAGTGAAGACCGGTCTAAGCCCCCGATTTCATCAGCCATAAGCTCCTGGAGCCTTTTCCATGTTTCAATAAAACCGATATCCCTTTTATGAAGCCCAACAAACCCGCCATTTACATAAAACGACTCCTTGAAAGTCAGTGAAATATTGTGATTTCCGTAATACGTTCGCCAGCCCACCCGCTTTGGATGATTTTTTGCGAGAGGGGAATTTACGTCTTCGCAGAGCGCTATCCCCGCGTTCACCCATTTTTCAAAGAGTTGCCAATTTGCATTCACAACAATATCGGGATCTATATAAAAAAACACATCTGCATCCTTTGCAACTCCCCGCCACAGATCGAGCATAAAATCTGGCTTGTAATTGGTAAAGTGGTAATTGGTTTGGAGCGGAATCAAGTGTAAACTGATCTTATCATCCATATCCAGGCTGGTAGAATCGGGCCATTCGCTTAGTTTTCCGGAATCGCCACCTTTGGCCCAGGGGGGTAATTCACCTCGATACCCCGCGTATACATCGCCGGTAAAACCGAATTTAAATAAAGAGTTACAAAAAGCCGCCAGCCCCAGGTGGTAATTTCCTTCGAATAGCGTACAAATGGCTTGTTTCATAAATTGCTTTGAGCTGAACAGAGAACTGGCTTATGCTTATTCGAAATTCTATTCGTTTAGTTTCAATTGATAGGATTTATTCCAGCGGAAGAAAAAATAACCACTATTCAGCAAAAGCTGAACAGTGACCACAAATATATTGAATTGGAGAACACCCAAGAGGGTGGTGACGTCCATGATTACGGCGCCGGCAACAATAGCGCCTATGCTCACAGGGATAGAAAGGGCCGGATTCATAACCCACGATCGCTGGGAACTCATGGTAAAAACCCCGCCGCTAATGAGCCCGATGCAACTGGCTGTTGCACTTAATACGAGCTCTACCCCAAGATCGCTGTATGCATCGCCCAGAACCCATAAAATTGGAGTACTCAAAGCCCAAATGGCAAGTACCGCAATGGTACACACTATAAAAAGTGCAGAGGTTATTTGAAAGAACCGCTTTAGGAGCAATTTGTGATCTTCTTCAAGCCTTGCAAACCTAGGGTAAATAAGCGTCCCAAAAATTGTACTGATCAGGGTGAGCGCAACCGAAATTCGGCCCAAAGCTCCAATTTCTGCAACATTTGTCGTCGAGCCAAAAATGGAAATAAGGTAAATGCTTATTTGCCCCGAGATGCAATAGTATATGGCTCCGGGCATCAACCGTTTTACAACCCCGAGAATCCGCTTTCGAATGGCAGCATCAACAGATTCGCGCCAATCGGCAAACTTTGTACTGATTTTGTAGAGACGGATATTTGCTATGGCACGCGGAATTCCCGCACAGAGAATAGCGACAAAAGAAAAGGGAAAGATCGCAAGGGAGAAGATCAGTCCAAAACGACCCAAACTTTCCATCAATAGGTTCTTTTGAAGCGGCTTGATGTCTTGATGAAGCTTGAGGGGAATCATAAAAATTGCCCCGGTGAGCGCGCTCATAAAAGCCGGTATGAGTGCGAGAAAAATAAGAATGGCCATCCACCAATCCGCGCCGTGAAAATTCAAAAGGTACAAGAGAATAGGTGCCGCAAGCAGCAAGCTTCCTACGGCAAATTTTTTCCGCAGGTTCATCCCCGTCACTAAAACACTACCCAGGCGCGATTTTTCCTTCCACACCTTTCCGCCTTCGGCAGTAACGCCCGTTGCGATTCCGCTATCTGCGAGAACAACCATAGTACCCAGAATGGTGTTTGCGAGCGTGTATAGGGCATACTCTTCCGTGGGAAGCCATCTAATAACAAGAATTCCGCTCAAAAGGCCGATGCCCTGAATCAGAAATTGCGTAGATCCTGTGAGCCCGACCAGCCTTATCCAGGTGCCGAGCTTCCGTTTGCCAAAATTCTCATTGAAAAACGGCTTCATAAATCTCAATTTCCGGGCCCTGTTTTCAAGTAATCTGCGAGAAGGTTGTTGCGATCTATTCGATTCATTTCCATCGTATGGATCACATTAGAAGCGAAAACATGTATCCTTCCATTCAAGTTGCTTAAGTGGCAGAACAGCAAAGGAACGTTGTGGCGAAGATGTGTATAATCAATAGCCATAAGTGTAATACGTACTATTCACTTTTTTGGCTCCATTTAATACGAGAAGGGGATTATTGAGTTGCTTGCCCATAAACAGATCTTCAATGGTTTTAAGCTGTTTTTGTTCGGTGTAGTTGTAGCGCACCAAATAAACCGATAAGTCTGCAAACTCATTCAGCGTAAGTGCATCGGCCACCATACCAACTGGCGGAGTATCTAGAATAACGTAGTCGTATTTTTCGCGCAATTGCTTGATAATATCTTCAATTTTATCGCTCAGTAATATCTCCGCTGGGTTTGGCGATAAGCTTCCCGCCGGCAAAATATCCATGTTCTTGTCAATATCCGTAGTAAAAATTAAATCTTCTATTTGATCAATATCTCCAATGATGTAGTCTGTGAGCCCCTTTTTTGTTTCGCTAATTCCGCACTTTTCCAGGATGGTAGGGCGCCGTAAATCACACTCCATGATGATCACCTTTTTCCCTGCACCCGCAAGTGTAGTAGCCATATTAACGCTAAAAAAACTTTTTCCTTCGCCGTTCATACTGGAAGTAACGAGAACTACCTTCTTGCCGTTACCGGTTAGAGCAAAGCGAAGATTTGTGCGCAGCAGTCTGAACATCTCGGCCACCGCAGTTCGCTCTTTCACATTTGCCACTATAAAATCCTTTCCTTTATTCAGACATATTTCGCCGAGAATGGGAGTACGGGTGAGCGACTCTACCTGTGACCTGGTTTCTATTTTAGAACTCACCAATTCCTTAATGTAAATGCCCAGGAAGGGAATAAACAAACCGAGAATGACGGCGTATCCGTATATGTTTGCTTTCTTGGGTGCAACCTGCCCCATAAGTAGCGGCGGATCTACAATGCGCAAATCAGAGACTGAAGCTGCAAGCGTTAGGGATGCTTCTTCCTTTTTTTGTAAAAGGTAGATGTACAATGATCTTTTAATTTCCTGCTGACGTGTAATCTCAATAAGTTGTCGCTCAATCATGGGAACCATTTGGACCTTGCTGTCTACCATCCCCGCTTTTGCCATCATGTTTCTACGGCTAATTTGCAAACTCGACTTTATATTTCTAAGGTTCTCTTTGATATTTCCAATCAAATTATCGAGTTGATCATTCATATTGAGAACAACCGGATTGCTCGGCATCATATTCCGCAATACGCGCTCTCGCTCAAGTTGAAGCTCATTGAACTTTGCTATAAGCCCATTCAATGTTCCGTCTTCGATGGTGAGCGTGCTTGGAACAATATTATAGTTCCCTTCCGCCTGACCGCTCAGGTAATCTTCTATGGAAGTGAGCACCTGGATTTGCACATTGATTTCTTCCACTTCTCTTCTGCTGGCAGATTTTTCGGCACTGTACTGCTGCGCTTGGGTTTCTACATCGGTAAGTTCGTACTGCTGCTTGTAATCTTCTACATTCTGTTCTACGCGATTGAGTTCCTGGGTGAGATAATCCAATCGTTCATCGATGAATTCTACTGTGCGCCTTGCAATTTCTCTTTTATCCTGTACCGTTTCCTCATTGTAAACCGGGATTAAAGTCTCTAAAATATTCAGCGCCTTCTCTGGAACCGGATCTGAAAAACTCAAAACCAGCGCGCTTGTGTTTTTACTCGCCGTCCTTATATTCAATCTATTGGAATAGCTTTCGGCCTTTCTAACAACATTTTCGAAACGAATTCTCAGCGGCTTATCGTTTGATGAGAATGAAGCTCCACCCTCCGAAACGATGGTGAACTTTCCGTAGGGCATCTCTATTTCCTGCCCAAATTTTTCTATGCTTTTTCGCTCACCCGCTGATAGCCTGAAACTATTGTCGTCGCGAAATTGCATCTCAAAAGTTTTCCCGTAAAACTCCGGCGAAAAATCACTGACGAGAACACGGAGCGGTAGATCTTTACCATATATTTCCACATCGCGCACCTGTCCTTCGATGATGTAAACCACAGATAGCTCTAATTCCCGGATGACATCCTCCATCAATCGCCTCGATTTAAAGATAAAAATCTCGTTCTCGATACTTTTGTCTGCACTTAATAGGGCGATATCGCTAAATGCCGCCGATTCAGAAGGGCCACTACCGCTTTTTTCTCCTTTGAGAACCACCGAAGTGCGAGCCATATAAATGGGGTCGGCATAGCGCAAATAAGTGTATGCAATAGCAATAGCTACCCCCGTAAATGCTGCGAAGAGATACCAATACCTGAGGTACCTTCCGATAATTTCTTTTATGTTTCTACTTTGACTCTTTCCGCTTTCCATAGTGAATGATTTCGACCTCAGTTATTATTAAACCGATCTAAAAGAACAACTAAGGTTGCCAGGCTTACGCCAATTGAAAGATAAAATTGGGTGTTTGAACGCGCAAGGCTGGCTTGTGCGGCTTTGTATTTATCTGCTTCCACAAAAACAATATCGTTTTGCCGAAGGTAATACTCCTGAGATTCAACCAGGGCTTTGTCGTTTAAATTTACGCGGATAAACTTTCGGACTCCATCGTGCTCACGAATAATTAGCACATTTTCTCTTTTACCAACTACGGTCATATCTCCGGCCATGCTAATGGCTTCTAGAATGTTTATTTTTTCTGTAGGAATGGTAATTACCGAAGGGTTTTTCACCTCGCCCAATACCGTGATTTTAAAATTCAGAAAGCGGATGTTAACCGTTGGATTCTTGATGTAATCTCTGCTGAGTATAGACTGAATGGTATCTGTGGCTTCTGCTTTGGTTAAACCGCCCAACTTCACCTGCCCCACAACCGGAAAGTTGATGTACCCGTTGTCGTCTACGAGATATCCCTCGATGGTTTCTGAACCCTTCGCCCCTTCTGATACATCACTTCCAAGGGTACCTAAAACACCCTGGTTAAAAAGCATATTCGATTCCGCACTCAAACTGTTTACCGTAATACTCAGAAGATCGTCGGGTTGGATGGTAGGAGTTACCACATTTTCTATGAGCATTTCCTTGTTTAAGTCTTCGTCTTCTATGTTGCTCAAGTAAACTAAATCGCGACCGGAACCGCAACCGACGAGCAATAGAATGAGAAAAAGATATAATATTCGCATTTAAGGGGAGTATTAGAAATAAGAAGATCTTAGCGTTAATAAGCGCAAGTTATTTAAAATCTCCTTTGTTTTTCTTCTTAGTGTTCATACGAAAGCAACAGAGAATGTTTCATAAACTGTTGATAAAATAGTCAGCGAATTTACCTTATAAGAGATGATTGGCAAAACAATGACAGAACTCGTTAAGGTTAAAATCGCACAAACATTACTCGAATGAAAACAGAAAAAATCAAGGTTTATTTCATAAAGCTTTACGAAACGAGAACTTTTGAAATGAAGTTGTAACTTTCTGAAAAATTATGACACGTTCACTTTTCATCTTAGTGCTCCTTCCTATTTGCACCAGTTTATACGGGCAAACTGCTTCGTTAATCCAGCCCCTAAGCGGTGGAATTTCTGAAACTTCGGGCCTGATTATTATAGATGGAAGGTTTATTACCCATAACGATTCCGGTGGGGATGCAGCGCTTTACGAAATTGATACCACATCTGGAAATATCGCTCGAACTGTAGTGCTAAACGGTGTGGAAAATACCGATTGGGAAGACATTACCCGTGATGAAACTTACATCTACGTAGGCGATATTGGAAACAACCCGGGCAACCGAACAGATTTGCGGATTCAGCGTATAGCTATTTCAGATTATATAAACACCCCGACCGATGCCGTTAATCCCGAAACCATTTACTACAGCTACGAAGACCAAACCGCTTTTCCCAACAGCACTTTTACAACAAATTTCGATGGCGAAGCGATGGTTGCTATTGATGGATCCATATTTATTTTTACAAAAAACTGGGGGAATCAGTTCTGCAACATCTATCAAATCCCCGCAACACCCGGCACGCATAGCGCAGTAAATATGGGCAACCTGAATCCACAAGGACTAATAACCGGAGCTGATTACAATATAACGAACGGACATTTAACGCTGGTGGGCCACTCGCTATTTCTGCAACCGTTTGTGGTTGATATTGTAAACTTCGACAATGGGGAATTCGACAGCTTTCAAAAAACAAACTTCGCATTACCCGGCGGGTATTCCGGTCAGGCCGAAGCCATAGCTCAAAACAACGGAACGTATTACATCACCTCCGAAGCTTCATTTGTCGGAGAGTCGGGGCTGTACAGTTTACCAGCTACTTACACACTAGACACGGAAGTATTGAACGAGCCGCATGTAAAGGTTTATCCAAATCCGGCAATAGATAAAATTTTTATTGACTACGGAAACTTCGCCCGTGCTGAAGTAAGGACGATCACCGGAGAACTGCTTCTCACTTCACGCAGTTCCGAAATTGATATTGAACACCTTAGCGAAGGCATTTACATACTGACTATTTGGAACAAACTCAATAACCAATCAAAACAAGTGAAATTTGCAGTTGTGCAATAGCGCGAATTTGAAGAGAGTGTATGCAAAACAGAAATAAATGGAAAAGTTTAGTGAAGGGATTTTTAGGGCTGTTTAAGCTCCGGCTGATTGACCCTTACGAAGTTTTCTACGACGTTCCATCAAATACTTTCTATCCCATTGTTTCAAAAGCTGGATGCACTTCCGTGAAGAAGTTTTTAATCGAAAAATATCACCCCAATTTTCAAATAGGATTTCCCGAAATCCACAAGGTAGACCCGGCTGAATTAACGGATGGCAAACTGGAGCGCCAAATGTTTTTTAGGAAATCAGCGTATATTGCCTTTGCACGAGGCAAGCAGATGAAGCTGATTATTAGAAATCCGCTTCACCGATTTTTTTCTTGTTACATCGATGTAAGAAAAGGGAAAAACACCCTTTACGAGCATCCTTCCGGTTTAGACTGGTTGGTGAAATCAGACCCTAACCTCACCCTTCAAAAATTTCTCGACCGGGTTTGTGCCACACCAGATCACCTTGCCGACCGGCACTTCAGGTCTCAATCGTTCTTCTTCCCGCAAGCCATAAAGCGAGGTCTCCATTCCTTTGAAATATCAGACATTGAAAACACACGTTTAAACAACGAATCTGATGAAAGCCAGGTGGGAGAAGTTGAAAAACACAATGAGAACAAAGAAAAACCGAGCGAACAACAGGTTGAGTTTTTGAAGCATCACCGTGGGTTTCAAAAACGCTATAAGCGAGATATAGAACTGTTTAAGTCAATCGTGGAGAACTAGATAGAAAAGACCCGATCAGCTGGCGCAGTGGCTGCAATAGGGTGTTTTATATCACTTTGGAAAGTAGCGGCAAAATTTGCCAGGTAAATTCATTTTGAACGTTAAGAGTTCGCCGCTTTCGGGGTGTTTAAAACGGATAAACCGTGCAAACAGAAAAAGGCCCCGGCCAGAGTGCGGCCCGCCGAATTTCAAATCGCCAAGAATGGGAAATCCCGCTCTGTTCAGGTGAATTCTGATTTGATTTCGTCTACCGGTTTCGGGTTCGGCTTCTACGAGGGTAAGAACTCCGCGGTTTTTATGGTTTTGAGCAAGTGCATTCTGGAGATTCATTACCTGAAACCCGCTCACCGGCAGGTCGGCTGGCTTCACCACCACAGCGATGTGGTTATCTTGATAAACGCATTCAAGCTCCCTTTGGTAAACGGGGAGTTTATGAGGTCTCGTTACAACCTTGAGCACTTCGCCTGGCTGCACCCAATGCCCCGTTTCAGATTCCTTTCCGTTTACCAATAGCTCCCCGCGCTTTATGGCTTTCTTCACGCTTTTACGCGAAGGCAGTGATTCAAAAATCCCACAGGCGTAATCGCTGAGACGCGCTGGAGCAGCTTGGGTGAATACTACATGCGATTCTATGATTTGATGGTCTTTCAAAGCGAGCTTCTTCAAATACGCTTTCACTTTTTAAACTTATCTCGCAATTTACCGATAAAACGCTCAATGGCATTGGGTTCATCGTTGCCCATCCCTTCGTTTCCGAGGGCATAGCCAATGGGAGATAGCGCCGGAATATGGTCGCAGGCAATTTTTAATATCCCGAAGAGCGGTATGCTTATTACCATTCCTACAATTCCCCACACCGCGCCACCCAGCACCACCACCAAAATGGTAATTAAGGGATTGAGATTCACCTTATCGCCCACCACAAAGGGTTCGAGAATATAACTTTCCACAAATTGAGCAACGCTAAAGGTTATAGCCACACCGATAAACACCCAAACCCCACCGCCTGAAAATAAAGCCATCCCAAAGGCTAACACAAATCCTATTATGTTTCCCACGTATGGAATCAGCGTTAAAACTGCAGCAAAAATACTGATGAAAATGGCGTTTTTCACTCCAAAAGCAGACAGACCAATGCTGTAGACCACGGCGAGAATTGAGATCAAAATCAACCTTCCAATCAGGTAATCTTCCGAGAGCTTCACCGACGCGGCGAGCACCTTATATCCTTCAGCGCGCTTTTTTTCCGAAAGGAAAAGCAGAATGGAATTTTTTATTTTACTCCGGTACATCAAAAAGAAAAAGATGTATATAAATACCAGAAGGAAGGATCCAAAAAACCCAAATATACCCGCCATGGCCGTGCCAACACGACCTACCGTCCTGGCGTCTACTTCGTCGGAAGAAGACTCGGATGCCTGCTCTTCTTTAGATTTCTCAGTTTGGGTGCCTTCCGATTTTCCGGAATCGCCATCCCCGGCTTCTGCAAAGGGAATTTTTCGCTGTAAATAGGCAACTTGCTCTTCGGTGCTCAGGCCGGTTTTTTCGGAAATATAATCCTGAGCACGCTCTATTCCGGGCTCCAGGTTTTTTCTAATCTCGGGCCAGTCTTCGCTTACATTGTGCACCTGAATAGCAAACACCCCAAAGAACACAACTACGGCTACAATAGAAACCAGAACTGAAAGAAGTGATGTAATTGCCCTGCCGACACCCCATTTCTCAAACTTTCGCGAAAGTGGAAGAAGCACCATGGCGAGAAGTGCAGCAATGGCAATCGGTTTTAATACAGAAGCAGCCACGGAAATACCCGAAACAAAAAAGTACAGCGATAAGATAATCAGGGCGGTGTACAGGAGCAATTTTCCAGTAGAAGAAGTCATGGTTGGTTTTTGGCGAATTGCTAAGTTACGGAAAAACAGTTTCAATGAGTTGGGTACAATTTACCTTCACCAGACTATGCGTTTAAGCTTGTCTTTTCGCCGGCGCGTCCACATAACGGGGGTCTGGAATCAGCGGTGCTTTTTCCATCGAAGAGACTTCTACACTCAGGCAGTCGAACTCTTCGGATACAATGCCAATAAGTTTATACACCCCTCTTCCACGAAAGGGAAAATCGCGAACTACTTGTGGAAAGTGAACGGTATCTATAAACGCTCCGCGGAAATCGACAAAATTGCCGAAAGCCATGCGTTCGCCCCTGGTGGTGCTCGTGTCTTTTCGGGTAACCAGGTAGCCATATATACACACTTTCTTACCGATATATTTGGCCAGGTCTGATGCCAACAAGGTGCTTTGGGGCCGCTCTGCCAAAAGCGAAAATGGATTTTCGAGCGGGAACCCCAAAAGTTCAATTTGATCGAAAGCGTCTTCGCGTTCGCTACTTTCGAGGGAAGGCAGTGCGTAATTTTTTCTGGGCTCGCGAAACAGGTTTTGCTGTTCCACATCTTTTTTGGCCGGCTCGAGCTTAAAGCGAGCTTCCCAGAGCAGCTTGCGTTTGTTTACACCGGTAAACCGCAAGGCGTCTATTCGAATCAGAATATCGATTTGCTCCACGCCTATGGGTACGCGATCGAGAAAATCGTCGAGCCCTTCAAAAGCGCCGCCGCACTCGCGGGCGCGCGCAATTCGGTGAATGGTTTCGTCTTTTAGTGCGTGAAGCATACGCAGACCCAGGTAGATTTTGCTGCCGCGAATTACCGTTTCGCCGCGACTGGTATTCACACAAGGCGCGAGTATCTCCCCACCTTTCATACGGGCTTCGTGCACGTAAAACTCTCGGCTGTAGAACCCGCCGCCATTGTTTATGGTGGCCACCATATACTCCAGCGGATAGTAGGCTTTGAGAAAAAGGCTTTGATAGCTCTCTACGGCGTAACTGGCCGAGTGCCCTTTCGCGAAAGCGTAACCGGCAAAACTCTCAACCTGCCGCCATATCTCGGCCGTAAGGGCATCGGGGTAACCCTTTTTGGCGCAGTTGCTAAAAAACTTGTCGCGGGCCTTGGCAAACTCATCGCG
>JAIVHP010000338.1 GCA_020201045.1 Flavobacteriales bacterium | reverse complement strand
TTAAATGAGGTGCCCAAAACTTCTACCATTCCTCTGGGGGCGCTTACGGTAAACTTTTCTCCTTCGGATACATCGAAAAATGCTTCTCCAGATTCCAGTTTCACCGATCGGCTAAAATTCCAGCTAAAAGTATTATAGGCGATTGTCGTATTTTTGTTCAATGCTACGCTGGATCCATCGGGAAGTACTACTTCTGATGTTTTGTCTAGCGTGCTTAATTCAGAAGATCCGAGAAAAAAAGCAGAAGCGGAAACAACCGCAAGTACTACTGCTGCAGCTGCTGCGTACCTCGCAACTCTCACTAATGGACTCGGTGTTAAACTTCGAATTGGGGCGGTATCTATTCTCGCGTTTACAGCTTCCCACGCTTCGGCCTTTGTTTTTTGGAAGGGTATTCTGTCTTCCCTCAGGCAGGCATTTACATCTTTATCGAAATTGTGCTGTGTGTTCAATTCTTGTGTTTTTGGGTATCAATTTCCCGATACACCACATATACACCGAGGTAAATATATACCCTACCCTCGAAAATAATTATTGAACTACAATGGTCTTGGTTTTACCGTTGAAGTTGGTAAAAACGCCCCATCCGTTTTCTATATTAGAAGGAGCAGATGCGAATGACCCTGAATTATTGGATTCATAGATTCTTGCGTATTCTTCGTTTACCGCAGTTACGTAGATTTCATATTCACCAAAATGGGTAAAGTGACTGCTTTTGAGTTCCACTTTGTGGTTGTGATTTACAATAAGAAATGGGTTTTCTGACGGCTCTCCGTAATTTGCATTTCCAATTGGGGTGGCGTTTTCAGATTGATTTCGAATGAATATGCAATATCCGGCTGCATTCTCTACCGGATTCCAGGTAATTTCGGCAAGCGTTGTCTCGGTGTCGTCCGGAGTTACCGTTATGGTTTCAGCGCTCACTTCCAGATTGCTTATAGATTCTGGCATTGCACTGTTTGCCATATGTGTGCGCCCCTGATAAGAGATGCGCAATTTTGACTCCCCGTATGCGAGTGGAAGCATGCTTGTGTCGCTTTGAATGTATCTTCCAGGTATTTCCGGATGTGGAGTAAGCGTAAATTCCAAATCGTCTTGAAACACGCGTACATTGGCAGTTTCAACCGGCACGGGAGAGGCATCTCCTTCATTGTGCACTTTTGAAATCTTCACGTGGTTTATCGGTTCACCTGCATAGACGTAGGCTTCTACAACGAGCTTTTTGGAGATGTCGTTTTCTTCGCTGTAGTCGTCCTTGGCACACCCCGAGAGCATTAGCATCCCCAGCACTCCAAGAGTAAAATGAAACAAGTTAAATCTTTTCATATCTTGAATTTTAAAAAAACAGAGGGTGTAAAACCGAGTGAGAGCACATTTCTTTGGCCAAGGTCAAAAAATTCGCTTTCGCTATTCGGTATCGTAAAGTAATCGATGTACTTAACGCTGGCATTGTTGTATGAATTGTACAGAGCCAACCCCGCCTGAAAAAATCCTTTTTTTAATGGTGCTGTATAACTCATTCCCAAATCTAATCTGTGGTACCAATCAAGCTCTGCAGAGTTGATTGCTCCCGCACTTACAAATTGTTCTTCTTCGCCATTTGGAAGTGTTACAATAAATGTCCCCAAAACGGGTGTGTAAGGCCTTCCGCTAGCTAATACAAACCCCGCTGAAAAATCCCACCTTTTCCATTCGTAATTATAGATGAGATTGAGCTCGTGTTCTGAAAACCCCGAGCTCTTAAAATATTCCCCATCGTTAATATCTGCATATCTGGACTGTGCGTCGAGATAGGAGTAGCCCAATATGATGTTTTGATTTCGAAAAGACCTCTTGAGCAAAAAATCCACACCAAAAATTCTCCGATCACCCCCCACGGCAAATTGATCCAGATTTCCCGTCGGATTTCCAAATTCTGGAAATAAGTATTCTACGCTCCCCCTTTCGTCTTTAAAATAGCCTTCCATATCAATTTCCCACTTCATAAAATCGAGGGTAGTACCCACCGTGTAGTGATCGCTTCTTAGCAATGGAACTCTTCCTTCGCCTGCAAGCGTCCATGTTTCGGGAACGCTGAGGTATAGGCTCCTTTCATTGAGTCGTCTAATAAATTGATGGTGAATTCCGTAAGCTGCCTTAAGTTTAAATCCGTCGCGTATTTTATACGAAACAGAAGCTCTGGGTTCCAATAGAATTTCATCTTGTTCGGTGTAGGCTGTCGCCCGAAGGCCTGCTTTGAATTGCCAATTGTTTAGCCGTCTTTCCAAATCGGCGTAAACGGCATTAAAAGCCGCAGATTCTGCAGAGTCCTGAAGTATTGAGATTTGATTTTGCGATTGGAGCTTCAAATCGTATCGGGTAAACCAGTACCCGAATTCGAGGTTGTAATTCTTATCTATTACCCAGTTGTTATCAAACCGCAATGTTTGATCTTTTATCTGCGTTCGCTGGTCAAAAACAAGGGTGCTCAGGAGTGTGTCGGTCCCTGCAAGGAAAAAGGATTCCTCGGCTTTTAGATTGCTGGAGTAGGTGGAGTTACCGTAATTGAGATTAGACGAAAATCGATTGTTCCATTTTCGCGCCCATTGAACAGAGCCACCAATATTTCCCCAATCCGTATCGTCTTCAGACCTTCGCGAGAGATCCTGAAAGCTGCCGAGAAAGGTATATTGAAGTTCGTCTTCGCTGCGGTATAGACTTATGGAAATATCGTCTTTTTTGCTCGGGCGAAAATTGAATTTTGCGTGGAGATCGAAGTAACCGTATTCGGGCTGATCTTCCGATGAAAAAACATCCGTATTGTTTTCTTCGGTGTTTGGTACGCTCGAATTAAAAAGGTTATTGAACATATTTTGGTATGTGGGCGTCTGTAATATGTCGGTAAAAGACTTGCGGTAGGCAAATACTATACTCGCCCGGTCTTTTACGATTGGTAATTCGCCCACAACACTTGCGCTTAGCATGTTGGCATCAATTTGTAAGCTGGGTTCAGATTTATTTCCATCGATTCCGGTTACATTTATTATTCCGCTTCCGCGACTGCCGTATTTCGAACTAAAGCCTCCTTTGAGTACCTGAACATTCTTGACCACATTTGAATTAAAAGCCGTTAGAAATCCGTAAAAGTGATCGATGTGATAGATGGGAATACCGTCGAATAAAACCAGATTCTGGTCGCTGTAGCCCCCTCTTATTTGAAGTCCGGAGCTCGCATCCGTTCCTCCCTGTACTCCTGGAAATCGCCGCAATGCAGAGAACAAATCGTTCTCACCGAGGTTTGGCAGCTTCGAAATTTGTTTGGGGTTGAATGTAATTTGACTCGTGTTTTGATCGACGCTGATGATTTCAGGAGTTTCAGCCGAAACCTGTACGGAGGGAAGATTTCTTTCCTGCGGAGCCATTTTCAACAAGAGCGGTGCACTTACGTCGATATTTTTTAGGTTGATAACCAGTGGTTTATATCCCAGGTAGGTAACGGTAAGGTTCATTGTGTCAGATGGGATATTCATCAATGTAAACTTTCCATTGCTATTTGAAACACTGTATTGGTTCAACCCATTGATTTTTACCTGGGCAAAGGGCAAATTCTCGTTCGTTTTGCTGTCGCTTGTCAAATTCTATTTTCAGGCTGTCGGTGCTTTGACCCGTAGCCCAAAACGGCAAGATTATCAAAACCACAAATAAAAAGCGTGTCACGGACTTATGGTGATGTGGTCTTTATCTAAAATTTGAATTTGTGCCCCGAAGGGTTTGCAAAAAATCGTGAGGCACTCTTCTCCACGTCCCGTATTAAGCACTCCGGTATAAACCGTTGCGGGGTCAAGTCCGCATTCTATCTCTACATCTAAAGCGCGCTCAAGGTGAGCAATAACCAATTCTACCGGCGCGCTGTTAAATCGCAAGATATTGCTATCTCTTTTATTAGCTCTATTTTCATAGGGATATACCCGTTTTACCCCGGGGGTTCCATTTTTAATTTGGATGAACTCACTCGCTAAAAGATTCGTTTTTTTATTTCCCGATTCCACTTGTACTTCACCGCTCTGGCAGTGAACAAATAAATGGGTATTCCCGCCCCACATTTCGAAGGTTGTGCCCAAAACCCGCACTTTTCCCTGGGGCGCAAATGCCGTAAAAGGAGCCCCTCTGGTAACATCAAAAAAGGCTTCTCCGCTAATGTTTATCTTCCGCTTAAAGCTGTAAGTAAAACTGTTGAACGAAAGTTTTGAACCCGGATAAAGAGACACCTGCGTTTTACAGGGCAGTTCGCAAGTCATGGCTGTTTCGCCAATATTTTCGATGGTTTTGTTTTGGTACAATAGAAGAAAAGAAACAAGGCCTATTGCCAGTGCGATTCCGGCAGCCTGGTAGAAAAGACGTACCCCTATCGCCTCGTTCTCATTCTCGCTGTTGTGAATGGTTTCCATTATGCGCTGCCTGGCCACCGATTTAGAATTCGGCGTAAACGGCAACTCTAGATTCGATATGGCATCGAGCACTTCTTTTTCGCTATTTGGTATTTCCGGCTTCACGTGCTAAACTTTATATTTTATTTCTTCTCTAATAATGGCCAATGCTCTCGACATGCGCTTTTCCACAGCTTTCATACTCAGTCCCAACCGATCGGCAATTTCGTGGTATTTAAGCCCTTCAATTCTGTTCATCAAAAATACTTCGCGGGCACCGTCGGGTATTTTTGCAAGCGTATTTTGCAATTTCTCGTCAAATTCCTGCATCTCCAATAGATACTCCGGCGACATATCATCTCTTCGCTCTGTTTGCAGATTGAGAAATTTGTACTTCAGTTGGTTTCGCTTCAGTTGGTTTATGGCGAGATTGTTTGCTATGGTGTACAAATAGGCCTTAATGGACGTTTTGTCGATTTTACGACGCGTTTCCCACAATTTTACAAAGGCATCTTGAGCGATATCCTCAGAAAATTCTGCCTGAGACGTTTTAAAATACAGGAAGTTTCGAATGCTTGTATAATACAAGTCAAAGGCTTCTTCGTACTCGCGAAGCGTGAGTTCTTCCTTATTATCGCCGTTCTTTTTAAATAATCCCAAAGCAAAAGATTAGGCTTCTAAGTTAAATGATTCCTGCATTACCTAAAACTTCTTTAAGCCGCATAGGTTTAATTCTTTAAATTAAGCGGGAAACCCTACATTCATTCCAAGAATAAAAAAAGCCTAAAATGAAATATAGAAGACTCGGAAAATCGGGATTACAAGTTAGCGAACTCTCGTTTGGATCATGGATAACGTTTGGAAATCAAATCGAAGACAATACTTCGGAAGACTTGATGAAGATGGCCTACGATTCAGGTGTAAACTTTTTCGACAACGCAGAAGCCTATGCCGATGGCGCATCTGAAAAGGTGATGGGAGAAATTCTGAAGAAAATGGGCTGGGCCCGAGATACCTACATCGTTTCGAGTAAGGTGTTTTTTGGTGCCGGAGGGAAATTGCCTACACAAAAAGGGTTAAACCGAAAGCACGTTTACGAAGCTTGCAACGACGCATTGAAGCGACTTCAGGTAGATTACCTCGACTTATTTTTCTGCCACCGCCCCGACAAGCAAACGCCAATTGAAGAAACCGTTTGGTCAATGCACACCCTTATCCAACAGGGAAAAATTCTGTACTGGGGAACCAGCGAATGGAGCGCCCAGGAAATTATGGAAGCGCACATGGTGGCGCGCCAGTACAATTTGATCGGTCCGGTAATGGAGCAGCCCCAATATAATATGTTGGTCCGCGATAAGGTTGAGGTAGAGTATAACCAAATTTACAAGAACCCCGGTTTGGGAACGACGATTTGGAGTCCCCTCGCTTCGGGCGTACTCACCGGGAAATACCTCAACAATCAGGAGGACAAAACCCGGTTGAAACGCACGGAGCTCTCTTGGTTGTCAGATAAACTCCTGGTTTCTGAAACCCTTGAGAAAGTTGAGCAACTCGCGGGTTTTGCTGCCGAAATGGGAATATCTATGCCGCATTTGGCAATAGCCTGGTGTCTAAAAAACGAGCGTGTAAGCACAGTCATTCTCGGAGCGAGCAAGACGGAACAATTGAAAGAAAACCTCAGGGCAATAGAACATGTAGATAAGCTCACGCCCGAAGTAATGCAGAAGATTGATGAAATTCTTCAGAATAAACCTAAGCACCCTACATTTTAAGTGAAAGTAACCGCGGAGTTCGCAAAGGCTAAAAGTTGGTTTGCAAGAAATGAGTGGCAGCCGTTTCCATTTCAGGTAGAAACCTGGAAAGCCTGTTTAAACGGTAAATCCGGACTTCTCAATGCGCCCACAGGTAGCGGGAAAACCTACGCCCTTTTTATAGGTGCGGTAACTTCTTGCCTGGAGCAAGAAAAAAAGCACGGAAACACGAGCGGGCTAAAGCTGATTTGGATAACCCCAATTCGGGCACTCGCAAAAGATATCAGATCGGCTTGTCAAAAATACTGCGACGATAATGACATCCCCTGGTCGGTAGCCATTAGAACGGGAGATACGTCCACAAAAGAGCGAAGTGAGCAGCGCAAGAAAGCTCCCGAAATGCTCATTACCACACCCGAGAGCCTTCACCTTATCCTGGCTTCGAAGGGGTACGCAAAATATCTTGAAAACCTGCGCTTTTTGGTCGCCGATGAGTGGCACGAACTCATGGGCTCTAAACGAGCTGTTTTGCTCGAGCTGGCTTTGTCTCGGCTCAAAGCTATTTCCAATCTGCAAATATGGGGGATATCCGCAACCATTGGCAATCTGGATCAGGCGATGGATGTTTTACTCGGAACCGATGCGGAGCAATTAAAACCGGTATTTGTCAAGGCCCGGATATCAAAGAAAATCCGAATTATTCCTATCATCCCGAAAGAAATTGAGAAGTATCCCTGGGCGGGTCATTTGGGGGTGAAACTCGCCGAAGAACTCTTGCCCGTTATCGAAAAAAGTAAGTCGACGCTTATATTTACCAATACCCGGGCACAGGCAGAAATATGGTATCAGCATTTGCTGAATATTGCACCAGATTTAGCCGGTTTGATGGCGATGCATCACGGTTCTATCAGCAAAGAACTGCGAAGCTGGGTAGAAGACGCCATCCACGACGAACGCTTGAAATGTGTGGTATGCACAAGCAGCCTCGACCTGGGTGTAGATTTTAGGCCTGTGGAAACAATAGTTCAAATCGGGAGCCCGAAGGGGGTGGCGCGCTTTGTGCAAAGAGCCGGTAGAAGTGGTCACCGCCCCGGGGAACCCAGTGAAATTTACTTTTTACCTACAAATGCCCTACAGCTTATAGAGTGTGCTGCCCTGAAAAGAGCTATTACTAATAAGGATATAGAAGATAGAATGCCTTACATCAGGAGTTTCGATGTTTTAGTACAATACCTCATTACCCTTGCTATTTCCGATGGGTTTGTGGCTGAAAGGATTCTCGCCGAAATAAAATCAACCTTTTCGTATTCCAGTATTTCCAAAGAGGAGTGGCATTGGTGTTTGGATTTTATCACCAAGGGCGGCGATTCACTCGATGCATACGAAGAATTCAGGAAGGTAGAGCTGACAGATTCCGGCGAATACCGGGTTTTTAGCAGAAAGATTGCCATGCGCCACCGCCTTTCCATTGGCACCATTGTGAGCGACTCTATGCTGCAGGTAAGGTTTCAAAAAGGGGGGTACCTCGGCTCCATCGAAGAGTGGTTTATTTCTAAATTGAGCCCGGGCGATACATTTTGGTTTGCGGGCCGTCCGCTTGAATTGGTAAGAATCAAAGAAATGACGGTTCAGGTAAAGCTGAGTAAGAATAAAAAAGGAGCCGTTCCCAGCTGGCAGGGCGGGCGGATGCCATTAAGTGCAATGCTCTCCCAAAATTTGCGCATTGAAATCAACCAGCTCGCGCAGAGCAACTACCACTGTGAAGAGCTCGAAGCGGTAAAGCCCATCATCGAAACCCAGAGAAAAAGATCATTCGTTCCCGGGGAAGGAACTATTCTGATCGAAAAAATGCACTCTCGCGAAGGGTGTCACTTATTTGTATACCCCTTCGAAGGTAGATTTGTACACGACGGTATGGCTTCTCTACTGGCCTACCGTCTGGCTTTATTCAAACCCATGACATTTAGTATTGCCCTGAATGATTACGGATTCGAACTTCTCTCAGATCAGGATATACCGATAGAAGATGGAATTGATTCAAATATTTTTTCTACCGACCACCTTACGCAGGATATCCAGCAAAGCTTGAATAAGAGTGAAATGGCGAGACGGAGGTTCAGGGATATTGCCGGTATTGCGGGGCTGGTTTTTAAAGGGTTCCCCGGTAAGTATCAGAAAGAAAAGCACCTTCAATCTTCTTCGGGGTTGTTTTTTGACGTATTCCGCGAGTACGAATCCGGCAACCTACTCTACAAGCAAGCCTATGGTGAAGTAATGGAATTTCAAATTGAAGAGTTGAGATTGAGAAATGCTCTGGTGAGAATTCAATCGCAGGAGATTGTTTTAAAATACCCAAACGAGCCAACTCCGTTCTGTTTCCCTATTCTTGTAGATCGCCTGCGCGGAAGGCTTACAACAGAAAACCTTCAGGATAGAATTAAGAAAATGACTTTCCACAATGCATCCTGGGAAAAATTTGTAGACTTTTTAATGGGCTTCCCAAATATCAAATGGATTTTGGTGCGCGGAAATCACGATATCATTGGCGAATCGAAGTTTAAGGCGGCGAAAATTGACGTTGTAGAAAGATTGGAAAAAGGTCCTTTTTTGTTTACTCACGACCGGGAGAAAACCGATTTATACAATATCCACGGCCATATACACCCTGGCGTCGCTATGCGTGGTATGGGCCGGCAGCACATTTCGCTGCCCTGTTTCTTCTTTGGAGAAGCCTTTGGAATACTCCCCTCCTTCGGCGATTTTACAGGATTGTACAAGATCAAAGCAAAAAAGTCTGATCGCGTTTTTGTAGCCGCCGATAATCTGGTAATAGAAGTGAGTTAAACTTTCTTTCGGAGAATGCTGATAATTTTAAAAGCGTAACTGCCCCCAAATAAAGTTAAGTGAGCGAGTAAAGGGTATAGATTCGCAATATCGAGCCTTTCTTGCCAATCTTTTTCCAGGGGGTAGGCTTCGTTGTAGGCGCTGTAAAAAATGGGGTCGAAGCCCCCGAATAGCTGGCTCATTCCCAGATCCATTTCGCGGTGCCCAAAATAAGATGCCGGATCGAAAATAGTGGCATTTCCGTCTTCGTCGGTCATAAAGTTACCGGTCCACAAATCTCCGTGCACAGCCGCCGGGGGCTCTTCGGGGAAATATTTCTCGGCTCTTGAAAAGAGTTTCTCGAAAAGCCTGACCATTTCCTGGCTGGCTTCGCCTTTCTGCCGGGCCATTTCGAGTAGCGGAGCAAGGCGCACTTCCACGAAAAATTCTGCCCAGGTCTTTTTATAATTATTCTTCTGAACCAGACTTCCCAGATAGTTCGTTTTATCGTAACCAAATTCCTCGTTGGTAGACCGGTGCATTTCTGCCATTTGGCAGCCAAAGGTTTCCCAGTATCCCTTTTTGCGCGAAGAGGATGAAATATGCTCCATGAGTATCCATTGCTGATCGTTGGTTACCCCCGTTCCAGCTACACCCGGGATTTTAAACGAGCTGTGTTTTGCGAGAAAACTCAAGCCATCAGCCTCGGCTTCCAGCATACCCGGAAATTCACTTGCCGTATTTATTTTAGCAAAAAATATCCCTTCGGATGTGTAGAGCCTGCGGGCATCGTTAATACTTCCACCACCCACTATTTCAACGCGCTGGAGTTCAACATCCCTGCCGCAAAATTTGGAAAGGGATTTTTCCCAGTCTGAGTGAGTTGCACGAATTGGGGTTAAAACTTACTTTTGCCTTCCAATTTTGGGGCCCATAGCTCAGCTGGTTAGAGCAGCAGACTCATAATCTGAAGGTCGAAGGTTCAAGTCCTTCTGGGCCCACATTGAAAAAGCTTCCCACCGAGGGGAGCTTTTTTTATTGTATGCTGTTCACAAAACTGCACGATATTTCCAGCTTTTATTTTCATCACAGGTTTACGTGATATGTCATGGCTTCACGGAAAGCGCCATATCTATTCGCGCTGAGAAACCACTGGATGTATTTCCGGCGCTTCTTAGCCTTAATTTGATATTCTCTTTTCCTGGCTGATGTTGCATCGTCAAATTCTTCGCGATACACGAGTTTCCAGGGTGCTCCACCACGGGTCGACTTGTTTTTACCGGCATTGTGGTACTCCACCCTGGCTTCGATATTTTCAGTTAATCCGATGTAGTATTGATCCCACTTTGCAGAAAAGATGATATATACGAATGCTTGTTCCATAAAAAAAAGTCACTCATTATGAGTGACTTTTAGAAAACAAGTAATTAATTAAAAAACGAAGTGTTAAGCCACTCAAGCTATTGGTGGAGAATACCGGAGTCGAACCGGTGACCTCTACACTGCCAGTGTAGCGCTCTAGCCAGCTGAGCTAATCCCCCAATTGCGATATTCCCATCGCATATTTCAAATGTACTATTTCGGAAGGTACGGTGACCTCCCCGAATGCTTTCGGGGCGCTCTAGTCCCGACCGCAGTCGGGAAGCTAATCCCCCAAAAGTTTCGCGAAATTAGACTATTGTCGCATTTTAGCAAAATCTAATTCTACTTTTATAAATGCGAATACGAAATATAATTTTTGATCTGGGAGGGGTGCTCCTAAATATCGAGTACGATCGTACGGTAGATGCGTTTAAAAAACTCGGACTTAAGGAACCCGAAAAGGCGTTTACTAAAGAAGTTCAAGCTGGAATTTTCCAAAAATTTGAGAAAGGGCAAATATCTTCCCGTGAATTTGTAAATGTGCTTTCTAAACATATGCTTGGGGCATCGCAAGCTCAAATTGTAGATGCCTGGAATGCGCTTCTCGGGGATTTTCCAATAGAGCGGTACCACTTTTTAAGTCAACTCGCCGAAAAATATCAGCTTTTTGTACTGAGTAATACCAATGCTATACACGAAACAGCATTTCAAAAGATCATTGAAAAATCCGTCGGATGGGAGAAGTTTAAATCTTTATTTGCGGGAATTGCATATAGCCACAACCTTGGTGAGCGAAAGCCGAATCCAGAGATATTCTTAAAAGTATTGAGCATAAACGAGATTAGTGCCGACGAAACGATCTTCATTGACGATACAAAAGAGCATGTAGAATCGGCGAGTAAGCTTGGAATCAAATCGCTACATCTCGAGAATGAGTCTTTACAGGATTGTTTGACGCGAAACTTACGATTGACATGATTTTGTGCGAATTGCGCTGAGTTTTTCACAGGTTTTTATGAACACCAGCTTGATTTTTTTTGATTAATAGCTTAAAAATTTCGATAAAATTGCTTTATTTGTCTACCAATCAATACTAACCAACCATGAAACGCTTATTATTTCTGGCCACAGCGGCTGCATTCCTTTTTGTATCCTGTCAAAAAGACGACGAATCCGAAAATCCAACTCAAACCCCAAACAGTGCAAAAACCAGTTCTTATGAAGGAACATTTTTGCAAGATTACATCAAATTGTCTTGTACAATAACCCAAACGACCAATGGGTTTTTGCCTCCCCAAGCGGCGCGGGCTTACGGCTATATTGGCATTGCAGCCTACGAGGCCGTGGTTTACGGAATTAACCCCGAAAATCGCTTAGAAGGTCAACTCGATGGATTTGCCGAAGGCAGCATCCCAGACCCTGATTCGCAAGAAAAATACAATTGGGCGCTCGCTTGTAATGCTTCCGCCGCAAAAATGATGCGCCACATGTTTGGCGAAAATCTTACTCCTGAAAATTTGGAACTCATCAACAATCTGGAAGAAAACACCTATCAAAGTCTATCGGTTGGTGTATCCGAAGATGTGATTAACCGATCTCTGGCTTACGGAGAGGAAGTAGCCGATGCTGTATACACCATCAGTCAGTCAGATGGCGGCCACGAGTCTTATCTCGATCCCTTTCAGTTGCCCTTTGAGCTTGAAGTCGACGATTATTGCTGGGTTCCTACAAATGAAGCAAATCAGCATCCCGTGGCTCCCTATTGGATGAATAACCGTTCTTTTATCTCCGGTTCTACAGACAATAGTCAACCTGCAGCTCACCTGCCGTTTTCAACGGATACAGAGTCGGAATTTTACGGGCAGGCAATGGATGTTTACAATCAGGTTACCAATTTAAATACAGACGAAGAAAGGACAATAGCTGAATATTGGGCAGATGATCCTTTTGCCACTTGCACTCCCAGTGGGCATACTTTCAATATTTTGAGTCAGTTGCTCGGCGAGTCAAACTCCACGCTTGAGAAAACGGCAGTGGGTATTGCAATGATGTCTCTTGCAGAAAACGATGCTTTTATCTCTTGTTGGAAATCAAAATACGATTACGTTTTACTCCGTCCGGTTACCTATATCCAGGAATATATTGATCCCACGTTTGAAACAGTGATCGGAACACCGCCGTTTCCGGCGTATACATCTGGTCACTCGGCGGAAATTGGCGCCGGGGCCAAAGTGTTGATTCATCTTTTTACCGATGAGAGTGGAGATTACGAATTCACCGACTTGAGTCAGATGCAATACGGTTTTTCCGCGCGCAGTTTCGATAACTTTTACGACATGGCAAACGAATGTGCGCTGTCCAGATATTACGGTGGAATACACTACGAAATGGATAATTCTAAGGGTCTCGACCTTGGATTTGCCGTAGGAGATGCTGTGGTAGATCAAATTTCGTGGCCACAAAATATCCAATAATGCGACTGGCAAAAATTTGCTTCTTCACGATACTATCTGTGGCGGTTTCGGCGGGTTGCAACACATCGACAGAATCGGCTCCCAACATCTATAAATCGGCCGAGTTTGACGAACTCGTTGTGATGCACTGCCGCGCTCGAGTGCTGAAAGAGATGCGTTTTGAATTGGCAGATGAACTCCGGCAGCAATTGGCCACATCTACTTCTGAGCCGTAGCCGGTTTTTACGAGATTTCCGTATTGATCAAAAATCTCAAAACGTGTAGGATTGGAGAAAACCACCTTGTCTTCTACCTTTTTTTGTGGCGAAAACGTCACCTTTTTTACGTTAGAGGTGTAGGTAACCTGTTTGGAGTATCTCGGTTCAGCGGTATAATCTACTTGCTTTACACGAACTTTATTCTCGCCGCTATAAGGAGTCAGCTCAAATTGATATTCGTGGGTTTCGGATGTTCCCTTACCCTGTACTTCTCCAACTTTAACCCATTTATTCCAGCGGAATTGCTCCACAACAAAAGGAAGGGAGCCGCTCTCATTAGTGGTGCTCCAGGTAAGTACATTATTTTTGATGTCGATGGATTCCACTTCAAATGTGCTGTGGGGTTTCACCGCTTCCGGGTTAAGCACCAGCGGGTTGCATCCGTCTTTGTGCTTAATAATCACTTCGATATCGCTTCCGGTTTCAATACCTAAAATATTAAAATCGATGGCAAAGGCACTGCTGTTTATTTCGTCGCGAGTGAGTTCTCCGTTTACGTAAACTTCAAAAATGCAGAAACCCACTCCGTCTTCGGAGAAGGGGTTTTTAACGTACAGGTCTTTCCCCTGATAAATACCGGTAATAACCAGCGACTCTGCGCTCGCTTGAAAACCGGCTAATAAAGCCATTAAAATCAGAAAAGATCGAAGCTTCTTTTTCATGTTTTGTACTTACCTAAATAGCAATGTCAAATCTATAAAATATTAATCACCTTTTATCGGTTTAACAGAGCCTATGAAATCTACCATAAACTCCGCCTGTGATTTATTGTATTCCACAAGCGGGTTGTTCTCGAAGCAATATGTGTACCCACCTAATTTGTAGGAGGCATAAACGTGCCAGTATTCCGCTGTTCCATCCGGTAAATGCGTATTGTAGCAAAGCAGTGAATCGGTATCAATGGCGTAATTTATTTCGAATATTCCAGATTCAATTTCTCGTTTTTTTTCTGCGCAACTGATGTTGTTTTGCGATATAAAAAGTTCTATTCCGAGATCATTACTCACTTCCATCCTTCCAAATGTTTCATTCCATTTGGTGCTGTAATTGGTTTTACTGTTTTCCGGTACTTCGGCCACAAGCGGGAATACCCCTTCACTTAGGTCAATTACCTTAACCGGTGGCGCAGTGGCCACTTCTTCAACAATTTGCTCTTCTTCCTGAGTACAGGAAAACATCAAAAGAAGAAATGGCATGAAGAGATGGATAGTTCTCATATCCGATTAAACGGATAAAGCCGATATCGGTTACGCCTTTATCGCAGATTTAGGGAGTTTCAGCGAAATGGCTCATACAGCTTTGCCATTTGAGCCTTTTAACCGAATCCTGCATATTAACATTAATCTGCTGAAATCTAATTTTTTGGGCTGAATTTCAGATAGTTATCTGAATTCAAATACAGTTTCCTGCGCATCCGACTTCACTTTTATTCTCGATGTGGAAGCGCTGCTTCTGACTTGTATATTTGCACTTTATCTTAATTTGGCGGACAGCGACAGTTAAAAAACAACAGATTAGGAATACACCAAAAACATAAAATGGAAACTTCACTAAAGGGAAAAACGGCATTGGTATCGGGAAGCACACAGGGAATTGGGAAAGCTACGGCAATCCAACTTGCAAAGATGGGTGCACGGCTGATTTTACTCGCCCGCAATGAATCTAAATTAAAGGGGGTCGTTGAAGATTTGCGATCTATTTCTAAGGAAGATCATCGGTATTACGTGGCTGACTTCTCAAGCCCTGAAGAAGTGGAAGCTGCCGTGAAAAAAGTGGTAACTGATTGCGGTGCCGTTGAGATTTTGGTGAATAACACAGGAGGCCCTCCGGGTGGCAAGGCAATAGATGCCGATGTTGATGCGTATCGCTCTGCGTTCGAGATGCATCTTGTTTGCAATCAGATTTTGGCGCAGAGCCTTGTAGATGGAATGCGCAAAAGGGGTTATGGACGCATTGTAAATGTTATTTCCACCTCTGTAAAGCAGCCCCTTCAAAACCTGGGTGTTTCCAATACCGTTCGCGGAGCTGTTGCCAATTGGTCAAAAACGCTATCTATGGAATTGGGCCCTTTCGGAATTACGGTCAATAATGTTCTGCCAGGAGCAACTGCTACCGGAAGGCTCGACGCTATTGCCGAGCGAAAATCTGCCGCGACAGGAAAATCTGTAGATGAAGTTTTAAAGGCTATGGGCGATGCAGTTCCCCTGCGCCGGGTGGCTCAGCCATCTGAAGTAGCCAATGGCATTTGCTTTTTGGCAAGTCCGGCAGCTTCGTAC
>JAIVHP010000337.1 GCA_020201045.1 Flavobacteriales bacterium | reverse complement strand
CAGTTCAGCGATCTCGGTAGCGGGTTAAACATCGCCATGCGCGATCTGGATATTCGCGGCGCTGGAAATCTGCTGGGTGGAGAACAAAGCGGATTTATAAACGATCTGGGATTTGAGACCTACCAAAAAATTCTCAATGAGTCTATTCAGGAATTAAAAGAAAACGAGTTTAAGGGGCTGTACGCAAAAGAACAGGAAGAGCTCGGGGCATATGTGAGCGACAGCATCCTGGAAACCGATTTGGAAATTCTTATTCCCGATGGTTACATCAGCGATATTTCCGAGCGCCTGAGTATTTACCGCGACCTGGATAACCTGGAAAGCGAATCGGAATTGGAAGATTACCGCTCCAGACTTTTAGACCGGTTTGGCGAAATTCCCGAGCAAACCGAGTCGCTTTTTGACGCTTTGCGACTGCGCTGGCTCGCGAAAGATATCGGATTGGAAAAACTCAACTTAAAAGGCGGCAAACTGATTGGCTACTTCGTTTCAAATCAAGAATCGCCCTATTACCAAAGCGAGTCTTTTACACGCGTATTAAACTTTATCAAAACAAATCCGGCTGGTTATAAAATGTATGAAAAGCAGGGAAATTTGCGCATCTCTAAGGCAAATATTACCAGCATAAAGCAAGCGATTAAAGCCTTGCAACCTTTCGCGGTGAAAGTTCCGGCCTTTTCCTGAATTTATTAATCGGGCCTACCTTGCATGTAGTAATTGGCGAACCCGTATTCTCTTTTTCGCTTTATTATTAAAACCCCTTCTATAAGCCTGTTAAACAGATCTTAAGGTTTTTGGCATAAGGTTTGAATACTTTAGGGCAAATCCAATTGTTATGAAAAAAGCGGTTCTAATATTCTGTCTCGGATTACTCAGTTTTACAGCCATTGGCCAAAC
The DNA here is from genome assembly GCA_020201045.1 of Flavobacteriales bacterium. Lineage (GTDB taxonomy): Bacteria > Bacteroidota > Bacteroidia > Flavobacteriales_D > Cryomorphaceae > JAIVHP01. Next base: position 8,504 of record JAIVHP010000337.1, on the reverse strand, counting down.
TCGTTTTCCCTTTAGATCTACCACGCTATCAGCTGGATTTCAATTAGCCGTTCCACAGGGCGAGTTTGCCGATAATTACAAGGGCTTGCCATACGGCGTTAACGCTTCTATTTCCATTCCCATCCAAAATCTGCCAATCGAGTACGGCGGAGGGTTTTCGTGGAATCAAATAGCAGCCGAAGGTAAAGACGTGGTATTAGACAGCGACCGCGGATTGGTCCCTGCAAACCTCGATGTAAACGGAAATGCATACACCTATCAGGTACACGCCAGGCTTCGCCCATTTAATGGCGACTTCAGACCCTATGGTGAGTTTTTGGTTGGAATGCGAACCTACGGTGTGAAATCAAAATTGTCTTTCGAAGACGGTGGAGAAGCCTTTGGAGAAGCAACCACCAGCGCCAGCGATCGGGACTTCACCTGGATATCGGGGTGGGCCGTGGGAGTGCAGTACCGGCTATTTAGCGGATTGTTTTTAGAAGGTCGGTTTGAAAAATTGAAAGGCGATCAGGCGCAATACATTAATCCGCAATCGTTGCGAATTGAACAAAACGGTGACTTCAATTACGATATGAACGAGAGCAGAACCGATCAATTCACCATTTCGCTCGGCGTGGCGCTGAACTTCTAGGCAGTAGACCGAATAGCTTCTACGGGTTCCATCCGTGCTGCTATAGAAGCGGGAATAACGCCCGATATTAAGCCGATGCTCACCGAAATACCGATTCCCATCACGACATTATTCAGCGTCATTTGAAGATCGAACCCGGTAATAGCAGTTGTGGCTGTAGAGCCGATAAAAATAAGGAGCAGGCCAATTGCCCCGCCTATGGTGCAAAGCGCCACCGATTCGAATAAAAACTGGAAGAGAATAAAGCTCTTTTTTGCCCCCAGGGCTTTTTGAATTCCGATAATATTCGTTCGTTCCCTTACCGAGACAAACATGATATTGGCAATGCTGAAACCTCCCACGAGTATGGAAAATCCGCCAATAATCAAACCGGCTACACTGAGCGAATCAAACACCCCTTCGACAAGCTGATTGAGCAAACTCGATTTAATTACCGCAAAATTTCGCTCTTCGCCGGGCCGCAGCATTCGCAAGTTTCTCATCTGGCTGATTGCCTCGTTCTCCATCGCGTCGAAATTGACGTTTTCTTTGGGTTTCAAAGCCATCTGGGTATCTGATTGCCGGAAATTCACGAGCATTCGCCCAAAATTTACAGGAACATAAACCCGCTCGTCGGAAGAGTTCCCGACAATGCTACTTCCCTCTTTTTGCAAGACGCCGATTACCGTGGTTTTATAGCCGTCAATTTTTATGCTTCGCCCCACGGCATTGCCAGACGCAAAAAGCTGTGCGGCTACATCACTTCCCAAAATGCAGAGTCTGCGATTAGACTCCAGTTCGGCCTGGCTAAAACTCCTACCGGCGGCAATATCTACAACCACAAAATTTTCAAAACCTTCTGAAACTGCGATAACGCTTACATTGTCTGCGGTGTTTGATGCGTACTCCAGGCGCTTCTGGGCTCCGGAAAAAAATGTAACCGCTCCAGCGGTTTGCATTCTTCTCTTGAGCTTTTCAGTTTCTTCCAGCGTAACGTTTGGCCGTTTCATGTATTTCCACCAGGCGTACTCTTCATCGCCGGGCTCAGGCGACATGGGCATTTTTTGGATAAACATCGAGTCGTCGCCGAGCGATTCGAAGGATGACTGCACGCTTCGCTCCAGAGAATCTACAAGCGTAAACACCGAAATAATCAGGAAAATACCAATGGTGACGCCAAGAAGAGAAAGTATCGTTCTCAGTTTATTCACCACCAGAGCGCTCACGGCAAATACAACCCCTTCTTTTAAAAGTCTAAAATATATTTTGATTCCCGACATGGATTAGCTGGCAATTCAGTACTTAAGCTCAAAAGTAAGCGGTTTACTCAAAGGATGTTTACCGTTTGTGTAATACTGGTTAACGCCGCTTTATTAACACTCGATTAATTTTATCAACACTTCGTCGAATCACCTTGTTTTATGGGAGTTTGAACCAATTTTTCTTGTTAACATTGTATGCAATCTCTTCCACAAAAAAAATTAGTTTGACAAAAATTAAATCTGCCCTTATTTCCGTGTTTCACAAGGATAATTTAGAGCCTGTAATCCGGAAATTGCACGAATTGAATGTAACGCTTTACTCCACCGGGGGTACGGAAGCTTTTATCAAAAAGCTGGACGTTCCTGTAAACGCTGTGGAAGACCTCACCGATTACCCGAGTATTCTCGGTGGGCGGGTAAAAACCCTTCACCCCAAAGTTTTTGGAGGAATATTGAGTCGAAGGGAAATGGAAGAAGATGTTGCGCATCTCGAAACTTACGATATCCCCCCCATTGATTTGGTAATCGTCGATCTCTACCCTTTCGAAGAAACACTTGCTTCGGGAGCTTCTGAACAAGAGATTATCGAAAAAATAGACATTGGCGGAATTTCGCTGATTCGGGCGGCAGCAAAGAATTACAAAGACGTAACCATTGTTCCCGGAATGCAATTTTACCCCGAACTGCTCGATATTCTGGAGGATGGGAATGGAGAGACAGAGCTTAAAGACCGCAAGCGACTTGCGGCTGCTGCATTCGACATAAGCTCGCACTACGATGCGGCGATCTATGGATTCTTTAGCGACGATCAAAAAGCTGCGTCTCTCAAAGTGAGCGAGTCTAATTTCCTGCCACTTCGATACGGCGAAAACCCACATCAGCGCGGGCGGTTTTACGGCGATTTAAGCGAAGTTTTCGATCAGTTGCACGGAAAAGAACTCTCGTACAACAACCTTCTGGATGTAGATGCCGCCGTTTTACTGATGAATGAATTTGTAGACGCGCCCCCTACGTTTGCCATCATGAAGCACAACAACGCCTGCGGCCTGGCCACACGCGATACCTTAAAGCTAGCTTACACGGATGCTTTAGCTGGAGACCCGGTATCTGCTTTTGGCGGAATCTTGATTGCCAACAGGGAAATAGATAGCCAAACAGCCGAAGAGATTAACGCGCTTTTTTGCGAAGTAGTCATTGCCCCGTCGTATTCCGATGATGCATTGGAGATTTTAAAATCGAAAAAGAAACGGATTATCCTCACGCAGAAAGAATCCGATTTTCCATCGGTCATTCTCCGGTCAGCGGTAAACGGCATTCGGCCAAACTTCGCGGGTAGATGCCCTGAATCAGGCCATTGCAAAAGCCAGGCATTTTGATTTCGACCTCAATGGAGCCGTCATGGCCTCCGATGCCTTTTTTCCATTTCCAGATTGTGTCGAAATTGCAGATAAGGCGGGGATAAAAGCCGTAATACAGCCGGGGGGCTCTATAAAAGATCAACTTTCAATAGATTACTGTAACGAAAATGGCCTTTCCATGGTATTTACCGGTACAAGACACTTTAAACACTAATTTCTACGAAATCTACTTATGGGTTTATTTAGCTTTTTGACTCAGGAAATTGCCATTGACCTCGGCACCGCAAACACGCTTATTATTTACAACGATAAAGTGGTAGTAGACGAGCCTTCGATCGTTGCCAAAGACCGCGCCACCGACAAAGTCATTGCCATTGGCCGAATTGCCCAGCAAATGCACGGGAAGACCCATGAAAACATCAAGACGATAAGGCCGCTTAAAGATGGTGTTATCGCCGATTTCCAGGCGGCTGAAGCCATGATTCGCGGTATGATTAAAATGATTAAACCGGGAAAGTCCTTTTTCACTCCTTCTCTGAGAATGGTTATTTGCATTCCTTCGGGAATAACAGAAGTTGAAAAGAGAGCGGTACGCGATTCGGCAGAGCACGCCGGCGCCAAAGACGTTTACCTCATCCACGAGCCCATGGCAGCGGCAATTGGTATCGGTATAGACGTGGAAGAGCCGATGGGAAATATGATTATCGACATCGGAGGTGGAACAAGCGAAATCGCAGTTATCGCCCTTGGCGGAATTGTTTGCGACAAAAACATTCGCGTTGCCGGCGATGAGTTTACCAAAGACATTGAAGAGTATATGCGCCGCCAGCACAACATCTTAGTTGGTGAAAGAACAGCAGAGCAAATTAAAATTGAAGTGGGAGCCGCTCACCCCGACCTCGAAGACCCGCCAGAAGATTTTGCCGTACGCGGAAGAGACTTAATGACCGGAATTCCAAAAGAAATTCACGTGTCGTATACCGAGGTAGCCCATGCCCTCGATAAATCTATATCGAAAATTGAAGAAGCTATTCTAAGCGCGCTTGAGCAAACGCCGCCTGAATTATCGGCCGACATTTACAAAACCGGAATCTATCTTGCAGGCGGCGGGTCAATGCTTCGCGGATTAGACAAGAGAATATCGATGAAAACCAAGCTGCCGGTTCACATCGCCGAAGATCCGCTTCGCGCAGTGGCAAGGGGAACGGGAATTGCACTAAAGAATATAGACCGATTCCAGTTTTTGATGCGGGATTGATGAAGAACTAAAGCCCCATGCGGAATTTTATCCAATTCCTGGTTAAATACCACATTTTCTTAATGTTTTTAGGGCTCGAAGTGCTTTGCTTTGCGCTGATATTCCGAAATAACAATTTCCACAAAGCCAGTTTTGTTAACTCTTCCAACCAGGTAACCGGAAAGATCTATAGTTGGAAAAGCAACATTACTCAATACATCGAACTGCAGCGCGTAAACAATGAGCTATCACAGGAAAACGAAGAATTGAGAAATCGCCTTAGCGGAACCTTCGTAAATGTAAACGACCATTTTGTATTGATCAATGACACCTTACGCGAAAGGAAATACCGGTACAAATCTGCCCAAATTGTCAACTCTTCCATAAACAAGCAGCTCAATTACATTACCATCGATAAAGGAGAAAATGAAGGCCTGAAACCCGAAATGGGAGTGGTAAACCCCAATGGTTTAGTCGGCGTGGTAAAAGATGTATCCGATCATTTTAGCACGGTTATCCCGATAGTAAACCTGAAGTTTACCGCCAGCGCAGAGTTGGAGAGAACCGGTCATTTTGGGCTGTTGAAATGGGAGGGGAACGACTACCGCTTCGCGGAACTCCGCGACGTACCCAAACACGTCGATGTTCAAGTGGGCGACAGTGTAGTTACGCGGGGAGCGTCTGCAATCTATCCTCGGGGCATTCCCATTGGTCGCGTAATAAGCGTGCAAAATCCCGATGGGAGTAATTTCCACAAAATACGGCTGGAGCTACACAACGATTTCAATAAAATTAGATACGTATACGTGGTAGAAAACCTTCTTAAACCAGAGCAGCTCGAATTGGAAAATCAAACAGAAGAGAATGCTCAGTAAGGTTCTGGTAAATATCGGTCGCTTTCTGCTTCTCATTTTTCTGCAAGGGGTATTGCTAAACGACGTCAATCTATGGGACGGGATGGCAATTCCGTATTTGTACATTCTGTTTTTACTCATGCTCCCCATTGACATACCGCGATGGCTGGAACTTTTAATCGGCCTTATCGCCGGGTTAAGTCTTGATATGTTTACCAATACAGCCGGAATTCACGCTTCGGCCTGTGTGCTTCTCTCTTTTTTAAGGCCAATTTACCTCAGGTCGATCGCTCCGCGAGACGGGTACGAATTTGGCGTAAAGCCCACCATCAACGATATGGGCCTGGCATGGTACATTAAATACGCAGCGGTTTTAATTTTCATACACCACGCCTGGCTTTTTTACGTTGAGATATACTCCCTTTCGGGGTTTTTTAATACCCTGCTGCGGGTATTTCTGAGCTCAGTTTTCACTTTTATATTGGTAATTCTGAGTCAATTTTTAATTTCAAAGAAAAAGGGATCTAATTACCTATGAATCTCAGCGACAGGCGCATCGTTATAGCCATCATTTTTATCGTGGTTGGCGTCGTATTTATCGTGCGTCTTTTCTTATTACAGGTGGTAGACGACTCCTGGAAAATTCTGGCCGCCAATGCTTCGGAAAGGGTGGTAACGGAGTATCCCGCGAGGGGGCTTATTTACGACCGCGAAGGGGAAATTCTGGTTGCCAACACGGCCGTTTACGACTTGATGGTTATCCCAAAGGAATTAGGCGAAATTGATACTGCCGCTTTTTGCAAATTGCTTCAAATAGATACGCTGGCATTTTCGGCTAAATTGAAAAAGGCAAAAGCTTACAGCAGATACAAGCCATCGGTTTTCGAAAAGCAAATACCCGCGAATGAATTTGTAGGAATTGCTGAAAACCTACACCGCTTTCCGGGATTTTTTGCCCAGCCCAGAACGCTCCGCGCATATCCCAAAGCTGTGGCGGCCCATAGCCTTGGATACGTAAGTGAAGTAACACCCAAAATTTTGGAGAAAAACTCATACTACGAAAGAGGCGATTATATCGGTGCCAACGGTGTAGAGAGCATATACGAAGAAGCCCTGCGCGGGCAGAGGGGCAAGCGCTATGTTCTCGTCGACGTTCACAACAATGAACAGGGAGCTTATGCCGGCGGTAAATTTGATACCCTCGCCATGTCTGGTAAAAATCTCACTTCGAGCATAGACCGCAAACTACAGGCGTACGGCGAAAAACTCATGGAAAATAAACAGGGGAGTATCGTTGCTATAGAGCCAGCTACAGGCGAAATTCTGTGCTCGGTAACCAACCCGGGTTACGATCCAAATTTATTGGTTGGAAGAGTAAGGGGCAAAAACTACAGCGCCTTGAGTCGCGATTCGCTAAACCCACTTTTCAACCGGACGCTTATGGCAAAATATCCCCCGGGTTCCACGTTCAAACTTATTCAGGCCTTAATTGGTTTACAGGAGGAAGTCATTGACGAAAAGACCCGCTTTAGCTGCAGTGGTGGTTATTACTATGCGGGCAGAAGATTGGGGTGCCATGCCCACTCCTCTCCGGTAGACCTGGAATTCTCGATTCAAACGAGCTGTAATGCGTATTACTGCAATGTTTTTAAGCGGATAATGGATAAGTACCCCACAAGTGAAGAGAGCTATCAGGTGTGGAAAGACTACCTGAATAAATTTGGTTTGGGCTCGCGGTTAATGGTTGACATGACGAGTGAAATTAGCGGGTTTGTACCCCCTTCTACCTATTACGACAAGTTTTATGGACGCCACCGATGGAACGGGCATACCATCATCTCCCTCGCCATCGGACAGGGTGAACTCGGAATTACCCCCATCCAAATGGCAAATTTTACCGCTACCATTGCAAACCGCGGCTGGTACTACACCCCTCACGTTGTTAAAGAAATAGATGATGTACCTATTACCGATTCTACTTACACCACCAAGCGCGAAACGGGCATAGCTCTGGAGCACTACGAAAAAGTTGTGGAGGGAATGTATCGCGTAATAGAATCTGGAACGGGAAGAGGGGTTCGGTTTAGCGAAGACATCGAAGTGTGCGGAAAAACGGGAACTGCCCAAAACCCCCACGGAAAAGATCACTCCATATTCATCGCTTTCGCACCCAAAGACGACCCCAAAATCGCTATTGCTGTTTATGTCGAAAATGTTGGATTTGGTTCTACCTGGGCAGCTCCAATTACGAGTTTGATGATTGAAGAGTACCTTACCGATACCATTACCCGACCCTGGATTGAAGATAGAATGCTTGATGCAAATCTTTTAAAGAACGATTGAGATGGCAAGGCAAAGGTTCGTATTCAAAAATCTGGATTGGTTTACCGTCGGGCTTTATGTGGCGCTGATGTTGATGGGGTGGTTTAATATCTACTCGGCCAGCTACAACCCCGAATTCCCAAGCATATTTGACAGTAGCCAGGAATATGGCAAGCAATTCATTTGGATTGTTACAGCCGTAATTCTCGGCTCTATTATGCTTCTCCTTGACGGTGATTTTCTGCGGCGTTCATCGCCGGTAGTTTACATCGTCACCGTATTTTTGTTGGTTTTGGTACTGATTTTCGGGAAAGAGGTAAACGGTGCAAAGGCGTGGTTTAGATTCGGTGGATTTGGTATTCAACCCAGCGAATTTGCAAAAATCGGAGCCACCATGATGCTCGCCTATTACCTGAGCCAAACCAATGTGAAAATATCCGACGCAAAGACTAAGCTCACTTCCGTAGGAATCCTTCTGCTCCCCATCTTGCTCATATTGCTGCAGCCAGATACGGGAACGGTGCTGGTTTTTGTGGCGTATGTTCTCGTTCTATACCGCGAAGGACTATCTGGAAATATTCTCTTACTGGGCTTATTGGCGGCAATTATTTCCGTTTTCTCCCTTTTATTAAGTGCAACAACATTTCGATTTTTCGATTTTGAAATTGGCGGGCAGTATTTCTTAATGATCTTGATCGCCCTGGCGGCTACGCTTATCTTTTTTACCATCAAACGATTTGTGCTTCCGCGATTCAGAAAGCGCAATTACACCCTACTTATCGCTACTGCTCTGGGAAGTCTAATCTTTATTGGCACGCTCGATCAGATCTTTGAGAATGTACTCGAGCCGCATCAAAAGAT
>JAIVHP010000262.1 GCA_020201045.1 Flavobacteriales bacterium | reverse complement strand
TTACCAAAGCGGCAGGTGGGAACATCGGGAATTCCCTCGTAGAAGACGATTACCTGCAAACCGCTCTTGAACTTATAGAAAAGGCAAAAGCCCAGGGGGTGGAAATACACCTCCCGGAAGATTCTGTAATTGCCGACGATTTTAGAAACGATGCCAGCACCGATATATGCGCTACTTCCGAAATTCCAGATGGCTGGATGGGGTTGGACATCGGTCCGAAAACCATTGAAAGATTCCGCGGAATCGTGCACTCGGCGAAGGTGATTTTATGGAACGGCCCAATGGGAGTTTTCGAAATGGAGAGTTTTGCCAACGGAACAAAGTCGGTGGCAAATGCACTTGTGGAAGCTACAGAAGCCGGTTCATTTACCCTTGTAGGGGGAGGCGATTCGGTGGCGGCCATTAACAAGTACAACCTGGCCGATAAAGTGAGTTTTGTTTCCACCGGCGGTGGCGCAATGCTCGAGTATATGGAGGGGAAGGAATTACCCGGCGTTGCAGCGATTCGAAATTAGGTGATGCTCAGCGGGCCTTTACCCAAATGCACACCTTATTTTTAAGCAATCACCGCTTAACTGTTCTGTCGATCAAGCACGTCTTCCTTAAAGTCTTCCATCTGCTTTTCGATGTCTTCAAACCACTTTTTTTCGGTGAGTTTGGGGTAGATGATTAAAGCCAGATCCGAAATAGGTTTATAGAGGTACGAATCTTTTTTCCACTGCTGTGGAATGGCTTTTTCCGAAAAGGGAAAACCGTTAACAATAAATATTATTCCACTTAAAATCAGGGCAAATTTTAGCGCGCCAAAGAGCATTCCCGCCAGTTTGTTGAAGAGATTTAAAGCCACGAGTTTTATCAACCCCTCCAAAACTTTTCCGAAAACAAAAACCGCAAGCACAATAGCAGTGAAGATGATGGCAAAGGCGAGAACCAAACTCACCCGGCTGTCGGCGTTGTATTCGCTTTCCAGGTATACGCTCACCTCGGAGCCGAAAAAGGCCGCGCCAAATATTCCCAATATCAAGGCCATAAGCGTACAGAGCTCTATAATAAAACCGCGCTTAAATCCCCTGAGCATGCCCCAGAGAATAAAAATACAGAGAACCAGATCGATGTACATTAGCTAAGCAATACCCCTTTTTTTTCGATCAGGGGAACCTGAGTGAGGTTTCCCGATTGAATTGATTCAGCAACAAAAACATATTTTTTGTCGAAAATTTGCCTCCCCATGTAGAAGCTCACCCAATACTGATTGCTCAATCCAAAGAGCTCTTCCATGATGGGCTCTACCTTGGCAAAACTCAGTGGGGGTATTTTTTCGACGTAATGGCGCAACTGCGATGTTTCTACCTTTTCATCCTTTATTTCTCCATACCCTTTCGATGAAATAATCACGTTGCTGATCTCCACCTTTTTGAGGTTGAGCAGATAAATAAACCACTCGTCTTCTCCGGTGGTTTCATTTTGTTCCGGAATCGCGGCAATCGCAATATCTTCAACTACCGGATCGATGATATCTTCTTTCAAACCTGTACTGATTTTTTGGATAGTTCCCAATCAAATAATTTCCCGAGGTGATGGATGAGTTTCGCTTTCACCTCTTCCATATTTGGTCGCTGCCCGAGTTCTTTTTCCATCGACGTTACCGCTCTGTCGTCTATCCCGCAGGGCACGATATTCGAAAAATAGTCCAAATCGGTGTTTACGTTAAACGCAAATCCGTGCATGGTTACCCACCGGCTACATTTAATTCCCATGGCGCAAATTTTTCGCGACTTCTCACTATTTTCTGCATCGAGCCAAACTCCGGTAAGTCCATCTACTCTGCCGGCTTCAATCCCGTATTCGCGCAAGGTGAGAATAATGGCTTCTTCCAAATGCCGGAGGTATTTATGAATATCTGTAAAAAATTGATCGAGGTCTAAAATGGGATAGCCTACGATTTGCCCCGGCCCGTGGTAGGTAATATCGCCACCGCGGTTAATTCTGTGAAAGTCAATTTCCCGTTTTTGCATTTCGCCTTCCGAAATAAGCAGGTGGTCGAGCTTTCCGTTTTTGCCCAGTGTATAAACCGGTGGATGCTCACAGAGTATAAGGTGATTTTTCGGGAAAAGGGATGCGTTATTGGCTTTTCGCAACTCAATTTTTTGTTCCACGGTTTTGGCAAAAACCGTTTCCTGCAAATCCCAGGCATCCTGATACCTGATCATTCCCAAATCCTTGAGCTCTAATTTTCGCGGGTTGTCGTTCACGATTTACCGAGTTCTGCTTTAAAATAGTCTATTACGCCAATCTCAATTGGGTCTACCCGGTTCAGCTCTGCCAGGTAATACGATATCCAATCGCCGAAGTGTATTAGCCAGTAAATGCGTTCTATCCGCGATTCTCCCCGCGGGTGTAGATCGATTATATTCCTGGCGTGCTTTTTAATTATATCAACGGTTAGCATTTGCCGCTTCACCGTTTTGGGATGGTCTTCGGGAGAGTGGATAAATATGACTGCGATATTGTTCGGCGCGCCAGCCCAGCCCACAAGTTCGTTGTGATTCATCTCCGGTAAAACGTGGTGCCAGCAAAGTTGTTTGGCATTTTCGTTGATTTGCTGCCGCAGCCTTACGACCGATCCTTCGATGCGGTTTGACGAGTAAATTACCGGAAGTGAACCGGCTATTTTTTTGGCTATTTCCCGCGCTTCTTCTTTGATTTTCTCTTGATTTTCGCGCAGGAGTTCCCCGGCGGCAATCAGTTGATTCGGGTAGTCTGAGTTTGGAATCAATCCAAAGGCGTCCAGTACAAAAAGATTTTGCGCAGCGTTAAATCCAAAGCTGGTTCGCGGAGGCTGTCCTCCGGGAATGGTAATGCAATTGAGATTTTTCGCAGCGGCTATTTCGGCGAGTTTCCCACCAGATGTAATGCACGTTACCGAAGCATTTTTGGCCAGAGCCAAATCCAGAGCGCTCAGCGTTTCTTCCGTATTTCCGCTGTACGAAACCGCAATAAAAAGGGTCTGCTCGTCAACCCAGGCCGGTATCTCGTAATCTTGAACAAAATGGATGGGCGCCTGGCATAAGTCCCAAACAATATCTGAGATTACCTTTCCGCCTATCCCGGAGCCGCCCAGGCCCACAATTGCGACCTTATTTACCTTGGCAGACTTAAAATTTTCAATTGCTTTTTTGCCGATTTCTACTGCGTGAAGCAGGTTTTCTGGAAACTTTTGAATGTAGGCTTCCATCTCGGCCATGGCTTTCTTTTGATCCATTGCCATACGTTTTTCTTATAATGAAGCGCGAAGATACCAAAGTTGTGATTAAACGCACATTATTCATATCCCTGACTTAGCATGGATAGATTGCACCCCATAAATGCTTTTATCAAACTAGATTTCAGGGTTTTAGTGTCGATGTGCTGCGGTAAAAATAAAGTGCAGAACCACCGCGAATATCTGGTTTGTTCACGGGCAGCCCATAAATCTCATTGATCTCTTTTTCCGTTTTCTCAGACTTTGATGAAAATAAAATGCTGAGCAATGCCGGTTATTGGGGTATTTCAAAATCCTATCTTTGCAAAAATTTTGAGCAAGATGAGTGCACCCCTGAGTGAACAAGAGCAAATTAGAAGACAATCGCTCGAAGCGATTCGAGAAATGGGAATCAATCCATATCCGCAGGAAGAAGTGGATGTAACCCACTATGCCGCGCACATTAAAGCCCATTATAATGATGGCGACGGCGGATGGGAAGATGTGAAGATAGCTGGAAGGTTGATGTCAAAGCGAATCATGGGTAAGGCATCGTTTGCCGAGATACAAGACAGCACCGGAAGAATACAACTGTACTTTAACCGCGATGAAATTTGCCCCGGTGAAGATAAGTCGGCTTACAACGATTTGTTTAAGAAGCTTTTAGATCGCGGAGATTTTATTTCGGTAGAAGGCCATGTGTTTAAAACCCAGGTGGGGGAGACTTCCGTACACGTAAAATCGTTCAAAGTTTTAAGCAAGAGCATCAAACCCCTTCCATCGCCAAAAACCGACGATAAGGGAAATGTGCACGATGCATTTACCGATCCCGAGCAGCGCTACCGTCAGCGGTACGTCGATCTGGTCCTGAATCCACGCGTACGAGATACATTTGTAACCCGTGCCCGGATTATAGATACCATGCGCAGACACTTTAACGAACAGGGATACCTGGAAGTAGAAACGCCCATTTTGCAACCCATTCCCGGAGGAGCTGCCGCTCGCCCGTTTGTTACCCACCACAACGCGCTGGATATGCCGCTGTACTTGCGGATTGCAAATGAACTCTATCTAAAAAGGCTGATTGTTGGCGGTTTTGATGCGGTGTACGAATTTGCCAAAGACTTTAGGAACGAAGGGATGGACCGCACACACAACCCGGAGTTTACGGTAATGGAAATCTACGTGGCTTACAAAGATTACCACTGGATGATGGAATTTACCGAAAACCTGCTCAATGAAGTTGTGAAAACCGTGAATGGTTCGCCCAAAACAAAAGTGGGAGACACGGAAATATCTTTCGAAACACCTTTCCGCAGGCTTACTATGATAGACGCCATCAAGGAATACACCGGTGTGGATATCGCGGGAATGGATGAGACCGGCCTCCGAAAAGTATGCCGCGAACTCGATGTAGAAATAGACGAGCACATGGGCAAGGGAAAACTCATCGACGAAATTTTCGGCGAGAAATGCGAACCGAATCTTATACAGCCGACGTTTATCATCGACTATCCGGTAGAGATGTCGCCGCTTTGCAAAAAGCACCGCGACAATCCCGAGCTTACGGAGCGATTTGAGCTCATCGTAAACGGAAAAGAAATTGCGAATGCCTACACCGAGTTAAACGACCCCATCGACCAAAAGCAACGCTTTGAAGAGCAGTTGCGCCTTTCGGAAAAGGGAGATGACGAAGCCATGTTTATAGACCACGATTTTCTTCGGTCTTTGGAGTACGGTATGCCACCAACATCGGGTCTGGGAATCGGAATAGACCGGCTGGTGATGTTACTCACCGACAATTCTTCCATTCAGGAAGTTCTTTTCTTTCCTCAGATGCGGCCGGAGCAAAAGCCCAAAGTGGCCTCGGCGAAAGATTTTGAGAAAATTGGTGTTCCCGCCCCCTGGGCAGAAGTGGTTATTGCCGCCGGTTACGATAGCGTTAAAGCCTTCCAGGCCGAAAAGGCTACTGTATTGCACCAAAAACTAAACGGGTACCGAAAGAAAAATAAGCTCGATATTCCCGCGCTTCAGCTCGAAGATGTTAAAGGGTGGGTAGATTAAGAAAATCGCATTAAAAACTACTTAAAGCGTTCGAGCAAATCCCGGGAAATTCGATAGTTGTCGTATAAGGCGAATGTGGATACGAAAATGCCAAAGGTGAGAAACACCAGGAGCCAATTTTCTGTGTAAAGACTGTGGTAAAATGCAATTAAGTCGGCTATAACCAGAATATTAAACAAGGCAAAATTCTTGTTTTTGATATGGTTAAGTTCGTCAAAGGTGAGCTTCGATAAATCTTCAGCATTCATATTGTGATTCTGTTTCAGACTAGCATTCATCTTTAACGAGTTTAAGTAATTCGGGGTTACAAGATAATGCAGTTCCGGCTTCTTCTAAAATCGAATCGCATTCTTCCTTTGATTCCCAAGGTCTAAAAATTGATTCGGACAGAGTCAATACGAGTGGCCGTTTGTATTTCTGAAAGGGTTTGGTAATCATCTGTTAAACTCCCAAAAATGGTATACCTGCCATTGAGGTGTGGGGTGGAGGTATGGGCGAAAAAGAATTGGCATCCTTCCGTGTCTTTTCCCGCCGATGCTAACCCCGCCACGCCGGTTCCAAAATGCAAGGGCGAAAATTCGCTTCTAATGGTGTATGGCGTACTTCCAAATCCATCGCCGCGGGTACCGCCGCCCTGGCTCACAAAAACCGGAACCACGCGGTGGAAAGCCGTTCCGTCGTAGAATTTTTCACCAGCCAGTCGGGCGAAGTTTGAAACGCTTCCGGGTGCATCTTCAACCAAAAGTTTGAGCTTGAGCTTGCCTTTGTCGGTATAAATCGTCGCACTTGCTTTTCTGGAAATAGTTTGAACCAAATCCCAATCGATGCTATTTTCAGGCGACATTGACGCCGGCTTATATCGGGTATTTTCAATGGCGGCAATGGCTTTTTCCAACTCCAGCTTCGTTTCAATAGCCGCGGGGCGCTCAAACTGCTGCAGTGCTGATTTCAGTTTTGCTGCGGGTATTTTTACAGTGTCGTTCAGGCTGCGGCTTACAATGTTATTCGCTGTTATGTATGCTTGGGCGAGTAAGCCCTGTTTGAGCGCCCTGGCGGAAAAGTCGTAGTACGTACGCTCCCAGTCTTCGCGGTTTTTAGCGCCGTTTGCCAGTGCTTCAAAAGCGGCGCTTCCAATTGGCGAATCTTTCAGTGCGTAAGCTTTAAGGGTGTCAAGGCTGCCTGTAAACCGGTGCAAATTTTTGAGAAGAACTGCGCGCTCTATTTCGCCATTATATCGCTCGCTTAATCTCTGCCAAAGCAATTGGGCTTCGGTGTGTGAAGCGTTTAGCAATGCGATTAAGATGGCTGCTCTCACTTCGGGGATGGGCGATGTGAGCACGAGGTTTTTAACCTCGTCCAGTTTCTCTACGGGTAAAGCGACTTCGTAGCATTTTTGCGCCCCGGCCATTGCCACCCATACGGCGCCATCTTCCAGGGCATTGATCAATGTGTTTAGCTGGTCTTCCGAAAGGGGTTTTGAGAGTTGGGAAATGGCCTCGGCCCGCACCCGCGGGTCGCTATCTTTTTCTATATAACTGGCCAATGTTTTGTTGTCCACCTTCGTTTTGCCCATACTTCGAATCAACAGCGTTCGTATTTCGCCGTCTTTTTCGCTTTCAAGGGCATCTTTAAGGTTGGGCAGTTGGTCGTCTAGCTCAAATTGGTTTTGTCGGCTCAGCACGTGCGCAGCGGCAAGGCGGGTTTCATCTTCGCGCGATTTGAGATGCGCCGCAACCGTTCGAAGGTGGTCTTTTTGCAAGTATCCGCGTAGCATGGCGTAATAGATTCCCCATATTTTTCCGGCTTCTTCTTCTGCGGTCGATGGCTCGTGAAAAACCAGGTATTCCATGGCGTTTTTATTTGCCGATTTGCCAATTGCCGCGAGTACTTCGGCCTTTATTTCGGGAATAGTGGCCTTTTTAATGGCTTTTTCAAGTGCGAGAAGGGCTGTGGTATCGCGGTATTGACCCACGGCAAAAGTGGCGTACATCCGCACGTAGGGAATGGGGTCTTTCATGAGTTCTTGCAGGGGCTCAAAGAGCTCGGGCGCAAGAACCGATGCACTTACCCGGGCGAATGATGTGCGGTAAGCTGCATTTTCATGATCGGCATAAGCTTTTAACCCGGATGCATCTCTGCGATCGGCGAGGGTGTAAATATCCCGGATTACGGGGTCTGCGAATACGCTTTCTCTGCGCTCTTCGGGAGTTTCAGAACAGCTCCAAATAAAGAGCAGTATGGCGTAAACCGCGACAGTTTTGATGTGGTTCATTATTGAGTTCTGCGTTTTAGGAAGCCCGAATCTAATAACATTTCTATCTTTAACCGCTTTTTCAACTATGACCGAACAAATGCGAATAGGAGTAATCGGCGGTGGCTCATGGGCCACGGCTTTGGCAAAAATTCTGTCGGAAAAAAACGAGGGGTTAAGCTGGTGGATTAGAAATCCCGATGCGGTAGAGCACATCAGGCAATACAACCACAACCCCAATTACCTGCGTGCCGTGGAGTTTGATGTAGACAAGCTTTTTCTGAGCAGCGACGTGCGCGAAGTGGTGGAAAAATCAGATGTGCTTATTGTGGCCATTCCCTCGGCGTTTGTGAGTGCTTCGCTCGAAGGTTTAACCCGAGAAGATTTTAACGGTAAGATTTTGTTTTCTGCCATCAAGGGAATTATTCCCGAAATACAATCCATCCCCGCCAGGTACTTTCACAAGCAATTTGGCATTCCCTACGATAATATCGGCATTATTTGCGGCCCTTGCCACGCCGAAGAAGTTGCCATGGAGCGCCTGTCTTACCTCACCATCGCGTGCATGGATGAAGACAATGCCAAAATGATGGCAAAAATGCTTTCGGCGAGGTATATTAAGACGAGTATTTCTGACGATCTCTTCGGGGCGGAGATTGCCGCAGTGCTCAAAAACATTTACGCCATTGCTTCGGGAGTTTCTGGAGGCCTGGGCTACGGCGATAATTTTCAAGCCCTTCTCATGTCAGCGGCATCCATTGAAATGGAGCGTTTTCTCGATAAGATCAACCCTTTTCACCGCGATGTTAAAGAACCCGCTTATCTGGGAGACCTTCTCGTAACATCCTACTCAAAGTTTTCCAGAAACAGAACTTTCGGGTATATGCTGGGTAAGGGGTATTCGGTGAAAGCCGCGCAGCTCGAGATGGATATGGTAGCCGAGGGCTACTACGCTACTAAAAGTGTTTACGAATTAAACCAGAAACTCGAAACGGAAATGCCCATTGCTTCGGCCGTTTACAATATTATATACCAGCGCATTTCGCCGGTGGTTGAGATTAAAATACTGGCCGATAATTTGGGCTGATTTACTGCTCCAGATCAAACCACTTTCGCACAACAGCCGCTTTTGCCGGTCCTATGGCGTTTTCTAAATCGCCCAGGGAGGCTTTCTTAATTCGCGATACAGACTGAAACGTTTTGAGCAATTGCTCGCTCGTGGTTTTTCCTATTCCGGGAATATCCGTGAGTTCTGATTTAATGGTCGATTTGCTGCGTTTGTTGCGGTGGTGGGTAATCCCGAAACGGTGGGCTTCATTTCTGGCGTGCTGAAGCACTTTCAGGGTTTCCGACTTTTTGTCGATGAAGAGCGGTAGGGAATCTCCCGGATAAAAAATTTCTTCCAGCTTCTTGGCGATTCCCACAATGGCAATTTTTCCGCGGAGGCCGAGTTCGTCCAGGCTTTCTACTGCCGAGCTCAACTGGCCTTTGCCCCCGTCTACCACCACAAGCTGTGGCAGACTTTCTCCCGCTTCCGAGAGCCTTTTATACCTCCGGTACACTACTTCTTTCATACTGGCAAAATCGTCGGGGCCTTCTACGGTTTTAATGTTGAAGTGGCGGTAGTCTTTTTTACTGGGCCTGGCATCTTTAAATACTACGCAGGCGGCCACGGCATCGGTACCCTGAAAATTGGAATTGTCAAAACACTCTATATGGGTGGGCAGCTCGCTGAGGCGAAGGTCTTTTTTCATTTGCTCCAGGATGCGGGTAGTGTGCTTTTCCGGATCGGCAAATTTTGACTGCCTTTGTTTGTCGAGCATAAAATACCGCGCGTTGCGCATGGAAAGTTCCAGTAATTTCTTCTTGTCGCCTCGCTGGGGAATACTAACCCGGTGACCTTCTAATTCGATTTCGGGCAAATCGGTTACCAAAATGTCTTTTGACAGCGATTGATACATGTTCTGTATTTCGGCAATGGCAAGCGATATGATATGCGCATCGTTTTCTTCGAGCCGTTTTTTAAAAGTCATGGTATGGCTCTGTATAACCGATCCGTCTACAACGCGCATATAATTTACGTAAGCATTTACCATATCTGATGCTACCGAAAAAACATCGGTGTTTGAAATGGCGGGGTTCACCACAGCGCTTTTGCTCTTGTAGCCGCTCAGGATGTCGATTTTCTCTTTAACATCCTGGGCTTTCTCAAAGGCCAAATTTTCGGAATACGTTTTCATAATCTCCTCCAGCCTATTGATTACTTCTGTTACATTTCCCTTTATGATTTCTTTGATTTGGTCGATTTGAGAAGCGTAGTCTTCGTGACTTTGCAAACCTTCGCAAGGACCGAGGCAATTTCCAATGTGGTATTCCAGGCAAACTTTGAATTTCCCTTTATCGATGTTCGATTTACTGAGGTCGTATTTGCACGTGCGGATTTTATAAATCTGTCTGATCAGTTTGAGCAGCGTCTTCATCATCTTAACCGAAGCGTAAGGACCGAAGTACTCCGAGCCGTCTTCTATTTTTGTTCGGGTGGGAAAAACCCTTGGAAATCGCTCGTTCTTAATACATAGCCAGGGATACGTCTTATCGTCTTTGAGCATTACGTTGTACCGGGGCTGGTACTTCTTAATTAAACTGTTTTCGAGGAGCAAAGCGTCTAACTCTGACTCCACAACGATAAACGAAAGGTCGGCTATCCGCTTAATCATGACCCGTGTTTTGCCAGAGTGCCCACCGTGCTTGGAAAAATAAGAGTTTACCCTGCTCTTTAAACTTCTCGCCTTACCGATGTATATTATTTTTCCGGATTCGTCTTTAAATTGGTAAACCCCTGGTTTTACGGGCAATAATTTGATTTTGTCTGCAATATCCATGTGGTAAAAAAGAAGTCTGTAAAGTTAGCTTTCAGACGTCAAATTCAATAGTTTCGCCGAAAGATTAAACAAAACGAAAACATAAGGCGTAAGCAAAGTGTTTTTCACGTGGCACCACCTTCATTATGAGCAGATATACCATAAAAGATGTAGAGCGATTGTCGGGAATTAAAGCCCACACTTTGCGTATTTGGGAGAAGCGCTATGGTATCATTGAACCTAAGCGCACCGATACCAATATTCGCTATTACACCAACGAGGAGCTCAAGAAAATCTTAAACATTGCCATCCTCAACAATTACGGGGTGAAAATATCCAAAATTGTTGGGCTTACCACCAAACAGCTTCACCAAAAGGTTTTGGAAATTGGCAATGAAAATGTAACCGAAAACATTCAGATTGAGAGCCTGGTAATTGCCATGGTGGAGATAGATGAAGCGCGTTTTGAGAAGATCCTGGCAAACTGCACCCTTCGACTGGGGTTTGAGCAAACCATCTTGAAAATTGTGTACCCATTCTTTAGAAAGGTGGGTATTCTCTGGCAGGCCGGAGCTATAAATCCGGCGCAAGAGCACTTTATATCCAATCTGATTCGCCAAAAAATGATTGTCGCAATAGACGGTCAAAGTATGATGGAGAAAAGCGATGCAAAAAGATTTTTGCTTTTCCTTCCCGAAGGTGAATTGCACGAACTGGGATTGCTTTTTTACAATTATATCATCCAAAAAGCCGGACACCGCGTTGTTTACCTCGGCCAATCAGTGCCAATTGCCGATGTGGCAGCGGTTCACAAGCAAAACCCCGTCGACTATATTGTCACATCTTCTTTGGCTACCGTAACCGACGACGGCATAAACGGTTTCCTAACTGAGATGCTTCGGGAGTTCCCCGAAATTCCGATTGTCTTAACAAGTAGGGTAGAAGAAGGCAAAGACATCGTGAAAGATGAGCGTCTTTTCACCAATTTGTCTTTGGATGACTTCAAATTGATGTTATAATAAGTTTTGTTTATCCTTTAATAGATAAGGTTAAACAAAGGTATTTCCCTGTCAATTCACTGATAATCAACTTTAAAATTCTAAAGAATCCAATATTGGTCATTATATCGGTTAAGTATTCTTCTAACCCAGCTTTGTTTTGTTTAACTAATGGCTATATTTGTTGAACAAACAAATCAAGAAGACATGAGCACTTACGATTTTGATCAACAACTAATAGATTACCAAAGATCTTTGAAATCTTTTGCATATAGTTTTACCAACGACGATGAAGCGGCGAATGACCTGCTCCAGGAGACTTACCTAAAGGCGTTGACTTACCGCGATAAATTTCAGGCGAAGACCAATCTTAAAGCATGGTTATACACCATCATGCGAAATACATTTATCAATAATTACCGCAAAGCGGTTAGAGCAAATACGATTATTGATAGAACAGATGAGCAGTACTTTATCAATACTGCAGCTACAACGAAAGGATATTCTAATCCCGATAGCGTTTATTCATACGCTCAAATTACTCAGGTAGTAGAAGATTTGGAAGACGATTACCGCGTTCCTTTTCAGATGTACAATCGAGGTTTTAAGTATAAAGAGATTGCCGCTAAATTAGATTTGCCCATAGGTACAATCAAAAGCCGTATATTTCTGGCACGAAAAAAGCTCATGGTACAGCTTTCTGATTATAAATAATGAATGATTAAACATAAAGTAATTGTAATAGGGTCCGGCTTTGCCGGACTTTCTGTTGCTTCAAACCTCGCTGCCGAAGGGTGTGATGTAACTGTTTTAGAAAAAAATTCGAGCTTTGGCGGAAGAGCACGTCAGTTTTCGGAACAGGGATTTACCTTCGATATGGGCCCGAGTTGGTACTGGATGCCCGATGTGTTTGATTCTTACTTTGCCCATTTTGGAAAAAAAACGAGCGATTATTACCAGCTCGACAGGCTCGATCCTTCTTACTCTGTTTTCTTTCCGGAAGGAGACCGGATGGATATCCCGGCCAATTTTGAAGCGTTTTGTGATTTATTTGAATCGTATGAACCCGGTAGCAGTGCCAACCTTAAAAAATTTCTCGCCGAAGCGGAGTACAAATACAATGTAGGGATGAACGACCTGGTGTACAAGCCGGGAAAAAGCCTTACAGAATTTTTGGATTGGCGCGTAATTTCAGGAGTGTTTAAGCTCCAATTGCTGAGCTCGCTCTCCTCTCATGTTCGCAAGTATTTTAAGCATCCCAAGCTTATTGAATTGCTCGAATTTCCCGTACTCTTTCTCGGCGCCATGCCATCAAAAACACCCGCACTCTACAGCTTAATGAATTACGCCGATATTAAACTCGGCACCTGGTTTCCGCGCGGGGGTATGTACCAAATTGTGGAAGGGATGGTAAAGCTGGCCCGCGAACTCGGCGTAAAAATGAAAGCAGATGCAGCGGTAGAATCGATTGAAGTAAAAAACGGCAAGGCTTGCGGAGTGCATGTAAACGGCGAATTTTTGGAAGCCGATACGGTAGTGAGCGCCGCCGACTATCACCACACAGAGCAAAAACTCCTGGAGCCGAAACACCGAAATTACAGTGAAGCATACTGGGAATCGAGAACCATGGCTCCCTCGAGTTTGCTCTACTACATCGGGGTAAAGGGAAAAGTGGAAGGACTCGAACACCACAATTTGTTTTTCGATGAAGATTTTACTGCTCATGCCCGGCAGATTTATGAGAATCCCGAATGGCCGGATAAACCGCTATTTTACGTTTCAGTAACTTCAAAAACAGACGATTCTGTCGCTCCAAACGGAGACGAAAATCTTTTTATTCTCATACCCACTGCTCCCGGAATGATTGAGACTTCCGAGATAAAGGAGAAATATTATCAGTTGGTAATGAATAGAATGGAGAAAATTTTAAACCAAAGTATAAAAGATCGTGTTATCTACAGGCGAGATTTTGCGTGTTCGGACTTTACGGAAGATTACAATTCTTTTAAAGGAAACGCATATGGCCTCGCCAATACGCTTAAACAAACTGCTATTTTAAAGCCATCCATGCAGAGCAAAAAGGTAAAATCCTTATATTACACGGGGCAATTAACTGTTCCGGGCCCAGGGGTTCCGCCTTCGCTGATTTCCGGGCGGGTAGTAGCTAATGAAGTGATGAAAACACTAAAGAAATGAAGAGTCTTTTCGACGACGTCTCCATAAAATGCAGTAGAATGACAACGAAGTCGTACAGCACTTCATTTTCATTGGGTATTCGATTTTTAGCTCCAGATTTAAGAGACCCCATCTACGCCATTTATGGATTTGTGCGTTTCGCCGATGAAATTGTAGACACCTTCCACGGATACGACAAGAAAGACTTACTCAAACGATTTAGGGAAGATACTTATAAGGCCATAGAAGAAGGGATAAGTTTAAACCCCATTCTCAATAGCTTTCAGCAGGCAGTAAACCGCTACGGAATAGACCACTCCTGTATCGAGACGTTTTTGGAGAGCATGCGAATGGACCTTTATAAAAACACGTATACCAAAGAAGAATACGACCAGTATATTTTGGGATCGGCAGAAGTGGTTGGCCTGATGTGCCTGAAGGTTTTTTTGCGCGGAAGCAATCAGGAATACGCCAGGCTCAAACCGTATGCCATGAAGCTCGGGGCCGCCTTCCAAAAAATTAATTTTCTTCGCGACCTGCACGCCGACTACGAAGGTTTGGGGCGAACATACTTCCCAGGTTTGGATATGGGCGAATTTAACGATCGCGCCAAAGCGCAAATTGAAGCCGATGTTGAAGACGACTTTTCTGTGGGATACGAAGGGATTAAAATGCTTCCAAAGGATGCTCGGTTTGGCGTGTTTGTCGCCTACGTATATTACTACAAGCTGTTTAGGAAGATAAAACAGAAGCGCACTCAGGATATTTTGAGCAACCGAATACGCATTAGCAACAAGCGCAAAATTGTGCTGTTTTGTAGCAGCTACGTACGGCATAGCTTTAATCTATTGTAGCGATGAACAACCACGTTATTCTTGTGGATTCCAACGACAATAAGATTGGTGTGATGGAGAAAATAGAAGCCCATCGAAAGGGCCTCTTGCATCGCGCGTTCTCGGTTTTTCTTTTTAACGAAGAGGGAGAGATGCTCATCCACAAGCGAGCCGATGTAAAATACCACTGTGGCGGGCTCTGGACAAACGCATGCTGTTCTCACCCGCAAGACGAGCAATCTATTGAAGAAAATATTCAGCAAAAGCTGATGCAGGAAATGGGAATTACCTGTCCTGTAGAAAAGGCTTTCGATTTTGTTTACCGCTCTGAATTAGAAAACGGACTCACCGAATACGAGTACGACCACGTGTACATTGGCACGTTTTGCGATGCACCCAATCCCAACCCCGATGAGGTGAGTGATTGGAAGTATGTAAGTTTGGGCCAAATTCAGCGCGATCTGGAAAACAGCCCGGAAATTTTCACGCCGTGGTTTCAGCTACTCTACAGTCCGCTCGCTGCTCATTTAGCACCGGGCAGCAAAGTCTGACAAACAATTGCACAGGTCTGCTGTTACTTTAACGCTTATCAAAAACAACGCATTTTGAATATTTCTGTTTCGCGCAAAGCGCACTTTAATGCCGCACACAGACTTCACAATTCCAATTGGTCTGACGAAAAAAATGCCCGTGTTTTTGGCAAGTGCAACAATCCCAATTATCACGGACACAATTACAATCTTACGGTGAGTGTTGCCGGGCCGGTAGATAGCGAAACCGGATATGTGATAGATGTGAAGGATTTGAAAGATTTGATAAAAACGGAGGTAGAAGACCGGTTTGATCACAAAAATTTAAATCTGGACACCGAAGAATTTAAAAACTTAAATCCGACAGCAGAGAACATTGCTGCGGTAATTTGGAAGCTGCTCCGAGAAAAATTAGACGAGCGCTATAACTTAAAAATCAGACTTTATGAAACCGAACGGAACTTCGTTGAATGTGAAGGCTAACGGAATTGAATTGGACGAAATGATTGGTGATGAGCACATCTCTACATCAATTGATACGCCGATGCGAGCCGATGCTTTTGAGCTGAGTGATGATGAGAAAATCCTGAAAATTGAGCATCACTTTTCAGAGATTATGAAGACAATGGGGCTCGATTTGGAAGACGATTCGCTGAGCGGAACGCCCCGAAGAGTTGCCAAAATGTACGTGCAGGAAGTGTTCAGTGGATTAAACCCGGCGAACAAACCGCGGGTGGCGCTTTTCGAAAATAAATACCAGTACAACGAAATGCTCTTAGAGAAGAACATTACCGTTCACTCCTTTTGCGAGCACCACTTTGTTCCCATAATCGGGGTGGCACAGGTGGCCTACATTGCGAACGGAAAAGTAGTGGGACTTTCTAAGATAAACAGACTTGTACAGTACTTTGCCAAGCGCCCGCAAGTGCAGGAAAGGCTAACTGTGCAAATTGCCGAAGAACTCAAAAAGGTACTCGATACCGAAGATGTAGCCGTAGTAATCGATGCGCGACACATGTGTGTATCGCTCCGCGGAATTGAAGATCAATCGAGCAGCACCATTACGAGTTCCTACCACGGGAAATTCAAAACCCAATCCGTAAAAGACGAATTTTTAAAATACGCTCAATAATATGTTTGGACTTTTCAAAAGCGATTCGCCCAAAGAAAAATTGGAGAAGAAGTACAAAAAGCTTCTCGAAGAATC
>JAIVHP010000492.1 GCA_020201045.1 Flavobacteriales bacterium | reverse complement strand
AGGATAAAAATAAAACTTTAGCCGATAAGCAAATAGACCGGGTGATGGGCCAGATTCAAAAAGAATTGGAGTCGTCGCTGGGAGCTTCTCTCCGATAATGCAGAAACTTTGGTACGCCAACGTGCGATTTTGGGTAAAACTGGCTATAAAGCTGTTTTACAGACGGATTGAGATTCACGGATTCGATCAATTTCCGGAACAAGGCCCTGTTTTGCTTGCGCCAAACCACCAAAATGCCTTTATGGATGCGCTTATTCCGGCAGTTTTTGCACCCCGTCCCATTCACTTTTTGGTGCGCTCCGATGTATTTAAAAAAGGGTTTGTGAAGTGGTTTTTGAATTCCCTCAATATGATGCCCGTATACCGGCAGCGCGATGGTATTTCGAATTTGGCAAAGAATGAAGAAGTTTTTGAAATGTGTTTCGAGATTCTCAGAAATAAGGGAACGCTGCTCATATTTCCCGAAGCCGGCCACCTCGGCGAGCGGAGGCTAAGGCCGCTGAGCAAGGGGTTTACCCGCATTGTTTTTGGCGCTCTGGAGAAACACGAGCACCTCGATATCAAAATCGTTCCCCTGGGGTTAAATTACAGCAACTACCAGGATTCGCAGTCGCGGTTGCTGATTAATTTCGGAAACCCCATCCCCGTTAAGGCCTACCAGGAAGCCTATAATCAAAACGCGGGCAGGGCCATGACGGAGCTTCGAGCCAATTTGCAAAGCGAACTGGAAAAGCAAATTATTCACATCGACGGGGAGCAGGCTCAAAAAGCCATCGATATTGAAATGGATCGGTTGCTGCCTTTTTATTTGCAGCGAGCCGGGGGGTATAGCCAGCCACAGTCTCAGCATCAATTCTATAAAAACCGCGAGAAATTTTACACCGCTTTGGCACCCGATGACCAGTTTTACAAGCGCATTGGCATTTACGACCACACCATGGGGAAGTACAAGTTGCGTGCGCCTTTTTTCTACATCAATCAAGTTTTTTTGTTGGCCTGGCTGGTGCACGCGCCCACGTACTTTACCATTCGCTTTGTGCTAAGCAGGTTCGTGGCCGACAAGGCTTTTTACAGTTCCATCAAGCTGGTAGGTACGCTTTTACTATTCCCCATTTTTGGGATTTTATTTGCCGTAGCCGGCGCCATGTTCACCGGAAGACCGATTTTGGTAGCCGGTTTTGTGGTCGTTTTTTTTCCCGTGAGTATTTTTATCATTCGCGAGCTGAGGTTACCTTACCGCTACACGTTTACCATGTGGAGAATGCTCGTGATGAAGTTTCGAAATAAAAGTCTGATAAAATACCTCAAGGAAATTGAGCGAGAAGTTATTCAATCTTTCAACCGGTAGATTATGAAAATCATTTTTGCGACAAATAATCCCAATAAACTCAAGGAGATTCGACAGGCGCTGGGCGGTAATTTTGAGCTGCTCTCCCTGGCAGATATTGGCTTTGACGGTGAAATTCCCGAGACTGGAAGGACACTCGAAGCGAATGCCATGCAAAAGGCGACCTATATTTTTGAGCGGTTCAGACAACCCGTTTTTGCCGATGATACCGGGCTGGAAGTTCTTTGCCTAAACAGGGCTCCAGGTGTTGATACGGCCCACTACTCCGGAAGTCGCGATCCGGAGCGAAATATGGAAAAGCTTCTGAATGCCATGTCAGGCTGTGCCGATCGATCGGCGCGGTTTAGAACGGTAATTGCCTTTGTAACGGCCGAAAGAAAGGAGATGTTTGAGGGGTTGGTAGAAGGAAAAATCGCCGATTCCAAACGCGGAGACGACGGTTTTGGCTACGACCCGGTTTTTATACCCGAAAATGCAGACAAAACCTTTGGCGAAATGACTATAGAAGAAAAGGCCAAAACCAATCACCGCGTAAGGGCGCTTAGCGTTTTTACAGATTTTCTGGAGAAGACTTTTTAAAAGCGTATTCTATTATGGTGGAAATCAATTTGGTTTTACCTATTCCCTTTGCTTCTGCCTGCTGAGGCAATATGCTTCGAAAATTTCTTTGGTCAGTTTCTGGCACTCCTGGTAAAGAGCGGGCTCAAGACGGGCTGGGGTAATTTCCCGGGTTTTGTCGTATTCGTATTTGGCTTTGTAGTCAAAGAATTCTTTTTCCGTCTCAATCTCCGTTACTTCAAGCGGTATAACGCCATCGGTAGATGAAATGGCGCCACAAGAGTATTCTTTCCCTTTAATAAACTCTTCGATAAGCACGCTTTTACCCGCGCTAAAAGCGAGATCTACAGAACCTTCAAGGTCCTTTTTGCTTCGAGCTATGGAAATGCCCAGGCTCGACCCCCCTTCGTTTGGCTTTACGATTATGGGGTATTGGAGCACGGCTTCTATCGCGAGCACATTAAATTCTTCTTTGGCATTCAGCAAAAAACCCTTCGCCGCATTGTAACCCATTTGATTGAGCAGCCGGGTGGTGAAGAGCTTGTTGAAGGTTAGGGCCGTATTAAAAACTCCGCCCGATGCATAGGGCATATTGATCAGCTCGAAGTAGCCTTGAAGTTTACCGTCTTCGCCCGGTGTGCCGTGAATGATGATAAAACACAGATCGGGTTTGTATTTTTCGCCTTCTGATGAAAAAGTAAAGTCGTTTAAGTCCGCATCCACTTCCCCGGAAGGCGTTTCCGCGTAAATTCGGTTTTTTGTGAGCACTACTTTAAGCGGCTCATACAGGTTCTGGTCAATGTGGCGCATAATCATATCGGCGCTCTTCAGAGAAACAACAGATTCGCCGGAATACCCGCCACAGATTACTGCAATTTTTTTCTTCATCAAATAGCTTATGGTTCAAAGGTATTAAGGGCTTCTGAAATTTGAGCTTTTGGTTTACCGAAGTATAAACAAGCTGAAATTGATAAGTAGAAATCGATGAAAATCCGCTTTAAGCTGTTTTCCAATACTTGATTTTGTTGGACTACCGCGTCAGC
>JAIVHP010000336.1:1373-11878 GCA_020201045.1 Flavobacteriales bacterium | reverse complement strand
GGCGTTTTCCAGAAATTAATGTAGTAGCCTAGATTTGTACAACAAGAGCCGTATGATGGGAGACTATCACGTACGGTTCTGTGAGAGGCTTGGGGTGAAATTCCCCTTGCCTACTCGATGCCAATCACGGAGTAGGCCTGGCTATAGAATACGGCTGCGGCAACAACAACGAATTGCGCAAACCCTTTATCTATGTCGAAGGTTTTAATCCTGATCTTTTCGGGGATCAGTTTTACGAAGAAGACTTTTTTCTCGATTTTTTTCGTTATGAAAATATCGTGTGGCCTCAAGGCTTCCCCCTCCTCAGCGAGCTGGACGAAAACGGCTACGATGTGGTGTACGTAGATTTTGACCGCGGTGATGGGAGTTTGATAGAAAATGCCAAGGCCCTGCAGGCGGCCATCAATTGGATCAATGAAGAGAAAGCCGCCAATTGCAGCACTTCAGACAATATACTGGTAGGCTACAGCATGGGCGGTGTGGTAGCGCGGCTGGCCCTCACCTATATGGAAGATGATGCCGAAGACCACGAGGTTAGTTATTATGTGAGCGTGGACTCCCCCCACCGTGGAGCGAATGTGCCCAGGGCTGTAATTGCGGCATTGATTGATATTCGAAATTATCACTTCGACGGATTTAATGTGAGCGAGGATGTGCCCGGTGTAGAAGATGCCTATCAGGTTTTATTCAGCCCCGCAGCAAGGCAAATGCTGCTTTACAGCGGTGAGGGGTCGAATGACTTGGTCACAGGTCACGGACCGACATACACATCCTTTCAAAACCATTTGCATAATGAACAAGGTATGCCTACTCAGACTTTAGAGAACATAGCTGTGGCCAAAGGAGGCGGAACAGGAGTGGGCCAGTACGGCAGTATGTTGCCTATTCTGGATATCAATACGAGTACTTTCAATGCGCTGAGTTGTTTTACTGATGTGCCAAATGTGGTAGGATGGTTTGCAGGAGCGTTTGCCTTGCTTAAATTGGGATTATATGCCAAGGTGGTAATAGATATCAATGCCATGCCCGGGTATGTTTCCAATCCATTGCAAATTTATGAACGGAAAATTCGGCTTTTGGCGTTTACAGATATCATTCCAATTCCATATTTCTATTGGGATAGCCACGAAACCCGAGCGAAGAACGTTAATTTTTACGACGGAGTTCAAGGTGGTACTTATGGGGTAGAAACATTTATTGACCTTGATGACGAGGAAGATGATTTAGGGCAATTTATCAATGAAGTTATTAATGGGGGCTACGAACCTTGTCTTTCATTAGATCAATCGAAATTTGCATTTATACCTACTGTAAGTGCACTAGATATGGGCAACTTTATAGGTGGTACTGGCGCCGTTAGCCCCAACGTGCAGATCGATCCTATCACGGTAGTAAACAATGGTGAAACGCCTTTCCAAAAAGCCTTCATTCTTGATCCTACTAAATATCCATCTGGATTTATTGCTCCCGTCAATGAAAGCCATAACGATTTAACTCCAAGCAATGTATTCCCATTCTCAACCTTTATACCCCCTGCCTTTAATACTATAAATAATGGTACGGCAGTTCTTGGTTTGACCTATAATTTTGGTGTGGGAATTGAGTCAGGAGAATTTGTTCAAACTTCTGATCGACTAACCACCTTGATTGATGTAGAGGAAATGTCTGGTCTTGAAGGTACGGTTTGCATAAATTGTGATGACAGAATTGACATTACCGCGCTTCCTTCCAACCCTGATAATACTGCAGATTTCTTTTCTGTTGAGCTTACTCAAGGATGTGATGGTGATTACGGTAGACTGCGCATTAACAATGGCGGTAACTTACTAGTTGGTGAAGATGAAAATATAACAGCAAATCTGATAGTTAGAAATAATTCCTGGGTCGAACTAAATGATGGTGTTATCGAAGTCCGTGAAGGATCCAAATTAATTATAGATAATGGCGCAGAGCTGCGACTAAACTCGGGTAGCATTAAAGTTTTTGATGGTGGCGAAATCCTGATTAAGGAAGGTGGGCTTTTAATCTTTGAAGACAATGTGAATCTCGAGCTCAACGGCAATGACGCTCAGCTTGTTTTGGAAGGTTTAACTTACGTAGGCGATAACGCAACCTTTGGTTTTTCATATACCGGAACCGAAAGCGGCTACATCCGAATTGCAAAAGAAGGGCACTGGGGAGAGCGGTTTGCCGCCGGAACCAACGCAGAAATTCTTTTGGAAGGCGAAGATGAAAACGATCTAATTCTACATCTCGAAGAAAGTGCTGACTTTTGGGAATACGAAGGCAGCGTACCCAATCAACCTTTCACATCAAATAGGTTTCAACGCGTTCAATTTAGAGATGGAAAAGTTTATTTTGAAGATGATTCGCGGATGGTACTTCGATCAAAATCAAAATTCTACAACTGCACGATTTCTAAGGAAGGGTATCCAGCCATCGTAGATGGTATTGTTCACTTTAGAAAACTCGAAATTATCGATTCAGATGTGATGAGTGTCGACATTGAATCGGCTTTGCATTACTACAACGAAGGAGCATTGATCGGAGTGAACAGCAATTTCAACCACTCAGATGTATATGTGCGCGGATACGGGTATTACTTTAGAGATTGTGTTATGGATCATACAAAGATATCGGCTGACCAATCCACTATTGGCAATAGTGTCATAAGAAGTACATTTCAAAACTCTTCTGAACTTGCAGATTTTTCAACCACTGAACTTACTGTCACAAATTCTACTTTTACGAATAATTCGGGGCTTTATCGACGTTTTGGTAGAGCTACAATTAAATGTTCTGCTTTTACAAATAATCATGTCGCTATTCATGGTTCTTTGGGATCTATTATAAACATGTCTACACTTTACAATGGGGGATACAACTATTTTGACGATAATGATTATAACATCCAAATCTGGGACGCACACGATCTTACCTTAAACCAGGGTTACAATGAACTCTACGATGCCAATATCATGAATATCTATGGCACGCTGGACTTAAATGAAAATGTGTGCCCACGCATAATTTATGCGTATAATAATATATGGACGCCAGCATCAGGGCAGGGCCCAATAATCGACCCTGATCACCCAGACTTAGATGAATTTGATGTGACTATTCAATACAACCCGAATTACATTTTATGTAATGCTCAATTCAAATTTGGACCTGTTGCAGATATTGCAACATGCGGGGAACACGATTTACCAGAAGGACCCAAAAGCAACAGCGGTGGGGGTGAAAAATCAAACGAACCATTACCGCTTGTAACAACCGATTACTATTTTGAAGATGTTCCGGTTAATTTGGCATTGTTGGAAATAGCATCCAATACCACCGTTTCAGATAGCTTGAATGGAGATGATGCAGTGGCTGCCGATATGTATTTCGAACTGCTCTCAACCGTTAATACCGATAGCTTGGAGAGCGATTCAATTAAGATCATTGTGGAAAGTATGCTTTGGAATGGATTGCACAGCTACAAAGCTGCAATCGAGCGACTTTTACAGACAGATGCGTATTCTTCCGCGTTAAATCAAACGGCCTTTCAACCGGTAATTGAAGACTATGTATCAACATTAATGCAATACACAGATAGCATTAAGACACCTGAAAATTACCACAAGCAGTTTATGCTTGAAATGATGAAAACGACATTATTCAGGAACATCAATAAACCGGAAAAGTCCCTGCAAATATTGGTTAATATCGCTGATTGCAGCCACGACTCCATCCAGCAAATTCTTCTCGATGAAATGATTCAAAATGTGGAATTTGACATTGAAGCGAATGCTATTGGTGAACAGTCTTTTTTATACGATTCGCTGTCTTTTGAATTGGATTCTTCAATATACGAAATACCGTTGGCTAGCTTTACGGACACTACAGGCTTTGGGACTTATATTAACAGTCCAAATGCTTTGAGTTTTACTGCTTGCACCGAGCACACTTTTGCCAAAATAAGCACAAATAATTCGAGCTACGGAGCAATGAATGACTACACCATTTTCCCCAATCCGGCTTCGACAAATTTGATTGTAAAAAAACAGGTTTCCGATAAAGCTCCTGCGCAACCCGATATATTTGAGTTATATGATTTGTCGGGAAGAATTGTTTATAGCACCCCTATTCCCAGTACTGAGAATTTTATTGAATTGCCGAACCTGGGGTCAGGGCTCTATTTATTTATGATTAAGAACCAGTCGAGTCTACGTGAAACGGGAAAGCTCACCGTGATTAATATGTGATGTGTTTCGGCTTATTAAATCTGAAAAGGCTCGCTTTGTGCGAGCCTTTTTTCGTTGTGCTATCCGGCGGTAATGCTATTGAACTTTACAATGAGAAATTCACGTGGGGCAAGATCAATTGCATTCATTGAAATAGCTCTTGAGAACTGCGTTAATCGACGCGTTTTCAGATTCAATCTTTTCGAGAAACTTTCGCGTGCGCTCGCTTTCGGGGTTTACAATTTTGTGGTTTTTCATCTTATTCCACTTCTCAATCCGATCCATTAGCTCATGGGAATCGGTATGAATAAGGCTCTGCTTTACTTTGCTTTTTACCGCCTGCAAACCGAGTTCGTTTAAGTGGATTAGATCCTGGTCGTTGTAAAACCGGTAATCGCGGAGCTCGTCCATTACAAACTCAAAAACGGGCAGGTACTGCACTTCCGAAAAGGTTCTTTCCAGCCGGTCGCAGACTTCAATCAACCTCGCTTTGGAGCGCGCATTCTCAATTGCGCCGTGTCTGATGTGCCTTATCGGCGAAACGCTTAAGAGAAAGCGGGCTTGTGGGTTTGCAGATAGAACGGTTTTAATTCCACTTTCCAAGGCGTTGTATGCCGTTTCTGCGCTTATTGCAACTTGCTTAAATTCCGCACCGGGAAGTCGGTGGCAGTTGTTTACAATCCTGCCGGTTTTCAAAAACTCAAAGCCAATAGATGTTCCAAAAGTCAGAAATATAAATTGGGCTTCTTTCAAGGCTGTCGAAATCATTTCCCGGGTTTTCCCGAGCCGTTCTTCCAGCGTTTTTTTATCGTCTGCCGAAATGGAACTGTGGGCATCGAGGTTCTGCCATCTTTCATTGCTCTGAACAATGTGCTCTGGACGGGCTTCGGCTGGTTTGGATACGCCTTGAAGTTGTTGTGCTATGCTGATGGGGTTGTACGTAATTCCCATCGGGTTTACGGTACATTGAAACCGCAAATCTCGAAACCAATTTCCAATGTTTTGGGAGAAGCAGCTACCCAGAAAGAAGACTTTATGGCCGTATTCTATTTTTTGATCTCCGGGCGGAAAAGGTACTTCTGGTATTTCACTGCGCAAAGAAAATGAAAAAACCGCCCCGAAGGAATCCGGAGCGGTTCCAAAACGTTCATTTGATTTACATGCTCACAAAGCGGAATTTAAATTTGGCAAAGTGCGTTCCTATGGCATCCACATTTGTAACGGTTACGGTGTTCAGCTTTTTACTTACATAAGCTTCCAATCCGGCATGCGAGCCATTTACCTGTTTTACGTGAATTTTTCCAAACTTGTCTACTTCGTACTCTACGTATACCACTCCGTTCAATTTTTCGGAGCGCCCGAATTCCGGGTAAGAGATCGTTTTTCGAATAGATCGGTTGAGGTCACTGTCGCCATTTGATGCCTGCGCGTTTAACGCGATTGCCGCAATAGCGACTGTGAACAAACATTTTTTCACCTGTTTCATGTTTGTTGTTTAAGTTTTTGCGCCGCAAATTTCGCCCGGGAATTCGGTTTTGGCCTACCCTATCACTTTACGCTTTTATAATCGTTTCATTACCGATAGTTTAATGGTGTAAAAGGTACAATCACAAGGTTTCTAAAACGGTTCGCTCAGAGCGAATATATTCCCTTAAATTTGTGCTTCCATATACACTAAACAGAGCTATTTTTCATTGGAAGAGACCATCCTTAAAGTTAGTGACCTGTCTTATTCATACGGTTCGGAAACCTTGCGTTTTCCCGACTTTGCATGTGATTCGAATTCGCATCTGCTGATTTCGGGAAATTCGGGAGTGGGTAAAACCACCTTGCTCCATCTCCTCAGCGGAATTCGGCATGTGCAGAAGGGAAGCGTTGAAATTCTCGGAAGCAAGCTCGAGGAAATGAACCAGTCTGAACTCGATAAATTCCGGGGGCAGAATCTCGGGATCATCTTTCAGCAACCCGGTTTTATAAAGTCGCTCACGGCCATGGAAAATTTACTCGCTGCGCAGTATTTTGGCGGAAAGGGCGGCGACCGAAAAAAGGCAGAAGGTTTACTCGCCGAGCTGGGTATTCCCGAAAAGGCAAATGAAAAAACACAAGCCCTGAGCGGTGGAGAGCGGCAAAGACTCGCCATAGCACGCGCCCTGGCGTGTAATCCGGCTATTCTTCTGGCCGACGAACCCACATCGAGCCTCGACGACGGCAATGCGCAAATCGTTTACGAATTACTCGTTTCGGAAGCAGACCGGAATAATGCACTACTTATAGTTGTGAGCCACGACCAGCGGTTAAAGTCTAAATTTACCAATCGGGTTTCGCTATGAATATTTTCAAGATCAGCTTTAAGAATATTTTAGGTCGGCCACTCAACGCCTTGCTCACCATTATTATGCTCACTATGGGCGTGGCGCTTACATCGCTGCTTATTATGGTGAGCGCTTCTTTCGACGAGAGCTTTAAAAAGAATATTCGCGGCGTAGACATGGTGGTAGGGGCGAAGGGCAGCCCCCTGCAACTTATCCTGTCGGCCGTTTACCAAATCGACAACCCCACGGGAAATATTCCCAAAAAGGAAGCCGATAAGCTCAGCAAAAATCCCATGGTGGCCGAAACGGTTCAACTATCTTTCGGCGACAGCTACAAAGGGCGTAAAATTGTCGGTACATCTCACGCCTATCTCGAATTGTACGGTGCGAAAATGGCCGATGGAAAGCCCTGGTCAGAGACGTTTGAAGCCGTTGTTGGTGCCACAGTGGCAGCCGAAAATGGATTAAACGTAGGCGATACGTTTTACAGCGCTCACGGTGCCGACGAGAATGCCGAAGTGCACGGCGACCATCCTTTTACCGTTACGGGAGTTTTGGAACCCAATGGCACGGTATTAGACCGGCTTTTGCTGACGAGTCCACAGAGCATTTGGGATGTGCACCACAGCGAACCGATAAGCGACGAAGAGAAGGAAATCACCGCTATGCTTGTAAAATTCAAAAACAAGATGGGCATGATTTCGCTTCCGCGGATGGTAAACAAGAATACGAATATGCAAGCCGCCCTGCCTTCTATCGAAGTAAACAGGCTGTTCGAGCTTTTTGGCATCGGAATCGCCACCCTTCAAACCGTTGCAATCGTATTGATGGTGCTCGGCGGGATCAGCGTATTCGTATCACTTTTGAATTCTCTGAAAGACCGCGCTTACGAAATTGCGCTGATGCGAAGCATGGGAGCGAGTCGTGGCAAAGTTTACGCAATGATCATTATCGAGGCGCTCTTGCTGGGATTAATCGGCGTTTTCTTTGGATTGCTGATTGCGCATGTCGGTGCCATTGTGCTCGACTCATTTACCGCTGCCGAACTTGGCATTCAATTTGACTTATTTGCTTTTTACAGCGGCGAATTATATTTAGTCCTCGCCACTTTTTCGATCTGCTTTTTAGCGGCTTTATTCCCGGCTGTAAAAACGGTAAAAATGGATGTTTCTAATGTACTCTCAACTTATGCGAATTAAACTATTTACCTTGTTGCTTATTGCTGTGCCTGTTTTTGCTTTTGGCCAAACAGCGCAAAAGGTAGAGTGGTCTACTTTAATGGATATCACTTTTAAGGATATCTATGTAGAAAAAGACGACATCTACGTGTATTATCCGCTTTTCGGGCAGGCGCAGAATGAGTTGGATGGAAAGCAAATAGAAATCACCGGATACATTATTCCCATAGATGTGGAAGCTAATTTGTACGTGCTCTCTGCATTTCCCTTCAGCGCTTGCTTCTTTTGCGGAAACGCTGGGCCGGAATCGGTTATGGCCATTAACTTCAAAGGAAATAACCGACGGTTTGACACCGATGAGCGGTTAACCCTACAGGGTACACTCCAACTCAATAGCACCGATGTAGATGAGCTGGTGTACGTTCTAAACGACGCCGTTGCGAAGAATTAGTATGCCAATTATTCACGTCAATAGTTGAAAAGGAGCTGACTGTTCCAAATTCTCAAACACATTGGAAGAGGGGAACCCATTTAGATCGCAAGTTTAAGAATGGGTCTTTCAATCAGTGACTAAAACCTACTCCGCGCCACGGGCTTAATGATCCTTAATGTTAATGTTGAGAGAAATTAATAAGCAATAGGTAACTCTGAGCGAGGAATCTTGTGAAACCTACGCGAGCATAAATCCATGGAAATTTTATCGAGACGCATTTGGCCAGAAATGGGAAAGTGGAAAGTCAAAAAGAGTTTTGAGAAACAGGGCTCGGTGTGGATTTGCGAGCATTGAGGGTTTGCGGGAGGAGTTAAAAAAGTTATAAGCTATGTGTGACAAAATGTCCATTCCTACTCCGCGCTATGGGCTTAATGCCCCTTAATACCTTAATGTTGAAGAGATTAATAGGCAATGGGCAAATAGGCAAGTGGAATTATTGAGTGATAACCAGCTTTCGCGTTTCGCGAATGTTCTCCGATTCTACCTGCACGAGGTAGATTCCCGGATTTAACTTTCCGTGAAAGACTTCGAAAATCCCGCCGTTGTGGTCTAGCTTTTCCGAACGAACCACTTTTCCATTCATATCCAATACGCGGATATCTACCATATCGTTGTAGTCGAGTTGCCTTATTCTTACAAATGTAGAGTGGCTCTGATTGGGATTTGGGTATAAGAACACGTCTGAAGCAGAATCATCTTCTGCTCTGGACACCGAAACCACATCCGAAAGCGTGCTCGTCCCATCATAGTCAACCTGTCTTAGACGGTAGTAGGAAACACCGGGAAGTGGATCGCGGTCTTTTTCGATATAAGAAAGAGTGGATGTGCTGTTTCCGGCACCGGGAGTTTGGGCTATTTCTTTCCAAACCAGGTCGCCACCCGCTCGTTCTACCACAAAGTAGTCGTTATTTACCTCGCTGGCTGTAGACCAGTAGATGTCAACCACTGGTCCGTTGTTTCGGGCGTTGAAATTTAATAGTTCGATAGGTAGTGGAAATATGGAAGTGGTATTTCCAAGCGCCATGTAGGAGCCGTCTGAAATGGGAACTTCGGAGAATTGAGCCACATCTCCGCTCATAATCTGCGACACATTGATTACCTGAGCAGTCCCGAAATCGTCCGGGTCTGAGTTGTTGTGTATCAGTAGCTTTAAGTGATCCGGGTTGCTGCTGTACTCATCTGCAAACTCGGCTTCGTCGAAACTCATCAGGATTTGAGCGGATGAAATTCCACCGGGAGGGTTGGTGTGGAACCGCCATACCCGACCCGATCGTTCAATGACATTCCCCGGAAGGGTGCTATTGGAAAAAGGCCAGGTCTCCGTAAGCGACTCTCCATTGTGTCCCCACATCAAAAATGCATTTTCTTCGGTAAAACTCGGGGATCTCACACGCATTTGAGCCGGGCCTTTTGAATCTCCGTGGACGGTTGAACCAATTTTTCCTATTCCAGCCACATCATAATTAAATGCCGGGCTTGCGACGGAAATGTTATTCGCAACATCCAGGTCGAATACTTGAGTTGCAGGGTTCAGTTCAATATTGTACAGCGCCGAAAAATAATTGTGAATGATACGGATTCGCGTCTCATTCATTTTGGGTTCGTTTAGGTACAAAACTTCTCCGATATCACCATCGTAGAAATGCGCTACATCATTGGTGCCACTTGCCGGTGCTGATTGCGTGTGCACATAGCGGGTTTGGTGCCAGGCCGCCCCCAGCGCAGTTCTACCGCTGTGGGTGTATAGGCGCCCCACATTACCTGTGTACGTATCTTCGAGCTCTCCGTTTATATACATGCTCAACCCAGATATTTCCCGAGGTTCAAAATCTTCCGAATTGTCAGTCGAATAGTTTCTCCCCATGTGGCAACTCACGATATAGGTTTCGCTGTCTTGTAGCACCGTACTCGACTCTACGTAAGCTGAAATATCGCCGTTTAAGTAGCTGTTTTGACCCCAGGGACTGTGGTTCCCGTCATCGCGGCGATTCCACGCTGCGAAGAACAATTTACTGTCTTTGATGTAGAGAGAAATCCCGCGATCTCCTCCACCTTGTTCGTAGATTACTTGAGGCGTTGACGAACCCACGTTATGCGGCCTGAAGGCCAAGAAAATAGATTTATAGTCGTATTGACCTCCGGAGTTGATCAGGTTGAACTGCCCTTCCATATTTCCGCTTCCGCCTATTTTCAAATAGTCGTTGTTTCCGTCGAACCGCAGCATTTTGTGATTATTCACGCCAGTGCCCGGGTCGGTAACTTCCGGTCTTCTGTTTGAAACATCTTGTAA
>JAIVHP010000336.1:0-1334 GCA_020201045.1 Flavobacteriales bacterium | reverse complement strand
GCGAGAGGTTTGGAATATTTCCCGATGCACCTGTAGAAGCTTCGTCAGGGACAATCCAAAAGGTATTGTCGTTTCGCTTTCCAATTCCTGCAACGCCCTGCCACTCAAATTCCGTGTAGGCTTTTATGGTGTAGGTATGCGCATCGATACTCCCCAGTCCTGCATTCACAGGGTTGTCGTCTAATTCAAAAAGTATGGTTCGATCTTCTTCTACCAATTCATTCGAATAGACAATTAGGTTTGCGTTTCCAGTGCTGGAATTGTAGTACAAAAATTGTTCGGTAACGCCGGGCGGGAATATTACCGTGCCTCCTTCGGGAGCTGCGGAATAATCGCCTCCAGATCCAACGTTGTCGTTTATGGCTGTTCCACCAACAATACTAAACGGAATGGCAATTTCTTTTTCACTGGCGGAGCTGATTTCCACGTAAATTCGGGGATCCGATATGGAGCGGTATCCCTCCGAAGCTGACGAGATAAATCGGGCTGTTGGCTCTGGGTTTTGATCGTCAATGGTAATGGTATGCTGAAGCACGCTTCCGTCACCGGTTCCGGCTTCACCGCTTTGGGGAGCCAGGTCGAAAATGATGGTCTCGTCATTTTCGTCGATATCATCGGCAACAATGGGGATTTCAACCGTAACAGATTGATTCGTTCCCGCCGGTATCGTTACAGATTTTCTTCGGGTTCCGCTTTCGTTTGCCCATCCATCTGCGCCGGGTAGGGTGTAATCGTTTTCGTAGGTTGCGGTACCGGAAACGGACGTGTTCGGACGGATGATGCGAACGGTGCTCGACCCCGTCGTAGTTCCCAAAACCTGGACGGTAATTTCTGCCGTACCGGCCGTTTCACTCACACTGCTCGAACTGGATGTAAATGTGATTTTCGGCTCCGGATCGTTGTCGTAAATGCTGTAGACCAGGGTATCTTTTGCGCCAATAGATAAATTTGGCGATGAAGTAGCAGGGTCGAGAATGATCTGAAACTCCTTAATAGGAGATGTGCCAATTACCAAGTCGTTTACAATTTGAATGGGAAAATTTCGCTCTGTGTCTCCACCGTCAAAAGTCACTTCACCTATTGATATATCGTTGTAATCTGTCCCTTCTACTGCGGTTATATCATTAAAGAAAAATCCCGCAGTAAATGACGTGCTTGGGTCGGGCTGGTAATTTAATTTAATATTTACTAAGTCAGGAGTGGCGGCGGGTGGTGGGTCATCTTCAATGGTATAATCTGAGAAAAGCTCAAACTCCACAATAGGTTTAATAGCGCAAATGGTTAGGAAGGCGTCGTCTTCAACCTGAATTTCTGTTGAGTAAGTCCCGGAACCG
>JAIVHP010000087.1 GCA_020201045.1 Flavobacteriales bacterium | reverse complement strand
ATTCTAAACATACTTTTGAAACTTTTGGAATGCCGTTTGCGTAGTATAGCCAAAATCGATCATTCAAAATGCACAAAGTAAAAACCGGGCTACGAGGAAAAAATGTTTTTGAGAAGCTGGCATTTGCCGACAGGTTGGCAAACCGACTTAAATCAAATATCACCCTCACGGGATCGGAAGAGCACCTGGGCGAATTAGAACGAGCGGTGAAGGCTCTGGAAAAAGCAATAGAGATGGCCGCTTACGGAGATAGAAGAGCCATAAACGCCAGAAAACTCTGTGAAGACCAGGTAGAAATGGCCATTAAAAATTTAGCTTTAACCGTAGACCGGGAAAGTATGAAAGACGAAGG
Organism: Flavobacteriales bacterium; assembly: GCA_020201045.1. Classification (GTDB taxonomy): domain Bacteria; phylum Bacteroidota; class Bacteroidia; order Flavobacteriales_D; family Cryomorphaceae; genus JAIVHP01. Next base: position 5,026 of record JAIVHP010000087.1, on the reverse strand, counting down.
AATTATTGAGTTGGTGGGCTTTGAGAAGCGAAGGCGAAACAACAGACCACAGAAACTGACCCCGCCCGATGAATTAACACTTCAGCGCACGGACAACGAAAAGGAAATATGCGTGAAATGGTCGGGGGTAAAAAACAGCAGAAGTTACATCGTGGAGGTAAAAAGCCGCGAAACAAAAGACGGCCAGGTCTGGAAATCTGACGGGTTTACCACCCGCAGAAAATTCACACTTTCGGGCCTTACTCCCGGACGAAGGTACTGGGTGCGCGTTAGAGCTGTCGGGGCTCTGGGCGTAAGCAAACCAAGCGAAATAAAGCAGATTATGGCTGCATAAGATAATCCCCCTAAACTAACATGTCGAAAGACAAAAACCCCTGAGTTTGATCACTCAGGGGTTTTGTTTTTTCGATAAAAACCGATTCGATCTCTATCAACGATTTATTTATTCAACCCAAAAAATTTAACCGAATGAAGTAATATCATCCGCTTATTTTTTTCGGACGGCAAAGGTACGCAAATCAATTTAGAGGATAACCCATTTATATCGCGAATAGGATTTTGATAGGTTGTTACGGCTGAGTCCGTACAACCGCAATGCTAATATTTGCTCTCACTAACCGCTTGCGAATTTCTCTTTGAGCATTTCGCGAAATCCCGAACTTGTTTCGGGGTAAGCGAACCCTGCGAATTACTCTGCGAACCTCCGCAATTCTGCGGAGTCCGAGTATCTGCGTGAAATGTGCCACATCTCCAAGGTTCACGCGGAGATCGCCAAGGATGCGCAAAGCCCGCAGAGAAATCCGTGCCACAGCGTAATAAAATTTGAGTCTATGTCTTGATTCTCGTTAGAAAAAAGAATTAATAAACTGGAGGTTTTGCGAGCTGCATAAATCCTTTTAACCGAGATCCCAAAAAAATACCGCTGACACTCGAACTCCGCCGAAGGACAGAGGGTACACTCAAAAAATGAAACACTACTTTCTTAAAAACCCTATTTTTAAAAGTTGCAATCTAAATTCAATTCATCTCCTACAACACTTCGTCATTGTCATCTAACTCGCTGTAAGGTATGGTGATGGTGGTCGCTCCTACGGAGTAAGATGCCACTTCGTAGGAGTTGTAAATCATAAGAACACCTTTTGGGGTGAGCCCCATATTCTCGGGTAAGTGAAAGACCCCATCTTCAAAAAGAAAACCGGCGTCGTTTAAGTCATCCGACTCTGAAAGGGAATGCGCTTCGCGAAATTTCGCTTCGGCCTCTGTGAGGAGATTATCAAGTCCGTACTTCGATTCAATATCAATTCGGTTTCCCGTTTCCAAATCAAACGATTGGAGGTGGGTATATGAATTTGGATGAGCGCCGCCCATGTACTCGTAACTTAAGAGTGAAGCGGTGAAGTACTCGTCGGCCAGGATGCTGCTATCGCCATTTAGCTCTAAAAACCAGCTATGCGGACTGTCGGGGAATTCGAGCTTGAAGAGCTCATAGCCCTCCAGAAAAGACTCGCACATCACTTCAAAGCTCGCGTTTCCAATGGGTTCAGGCAAGCGGGTTTTCACCGTTTCACGGATGTAAGAGTCTACGTATTCATTTATGTTGCTTCTCACATCTGTGTCCCCATTTTTTAAAACGGGAATTCTTAATTCAATGTAGGAGCATTCGTCGCTCGCACAATCCTTTTCTTCTTTCGAAAAAACTTCCACGTCCATCTCCCAGGGCTCAGCGGCTTCCTTTTCGATGGTTGCGGTATCTGTTTCAGATTTGGGTTGCTCGTTGTTGCAGGCAACTGCCGCAAAGAGTAATGTTGAGAGAATTATTGCGCGGTGCATTTTCATCGGTTGTAGAGTGTGGTTAATACGTCTTTGAGTTGAGATAGGAGTTCGCCGTGTTCGGCTGTGGGGTATTCGTCCATAAATTCATCGATATCAAATATAGCATCCTGAAGTACCTGTTCTTCAATTTCGGATTCAATATTCTCAATAACGGTGATTACTTCCAGCGCCACCATGTAATTTCCGCGAATAGCGTGACGAACGAGCACGTCCACATCATCGACCGGAAAAAGACCGGCATTCCAGAAAGAAGAAATAATCAACGCCCGCTCTTCGTCGTATTCCGGATCTTCGAGTGCGGTAATCAGCTCGGGAATAGCCGTTTCAGTTTTAAGCTCGCGGAGAATTTTCTCAATTCCGCCGCGAATCATTCCGTCGTCTTCCCAGGCTTTGTAGGTCCTGAGCAAGGGGATCACGACCCTGGCATTTCCCTGCGATGGAATTTTATCCAATGCGGCGAGTACGTCGTCTTTTTTGGTGGAAAAAAGATCGGTGAGTAAAAAGTCTACTTTTTTTGATTTTGTATTCGTCATTGTCATTCTTCTTTAAAAATTGCAGAGCCGATCCGCACGGAATTGGTTCCCTCTTCCAGCGCAATTCGGTAGTCGTTGCTCATCCCCATACTCAGGGTTTCCATATGGACCTTTGCCGGGGTATCCTCCGTGTTTATTTCATCGAATAATCCCTTGAGTACTATAAACTCCTTCCGAATGGTTTCGGTGTTTTCGGTGTTGGTGGCCATTCCCATCAGGCCCGTAATTTCCACGTTTTCAAATTCGGTAAGGGCATTATCACGCACCATTTCCAAAATCTCGTCTCGATCTAGTCCAAATTTTGATTCTTCGCTTGCAATGTGCATTTGCAGTAAACAGGGTATTTTCCGTCCGGCATTTTTTGCCCTTTTATTGATCTCTTTCAGCAACTTCAGGCTATCTACCGCGTGAATCATGTGTATGAAATCGGCGATGTATTTTACCTTGTTTCGCTGCAAGTGACCGATAAAGTGCCAACGGATATCTTTTGGCAATTCATCGGCTCGTCTTTTTAAATCCTGGGCTTTGTTTTCGCCAAAGTCGCGATGGCCCGCTTCGTAGGCTTCCATCACTTCTTCGTCGGTGCTGTATTTGGAAACGGCAACCAGGGTGACCTTGTCGCCGAGTTTGGATTTGATTTTTTTTAAATTTTCTGCTATGCTCATGACGCTAAGTTTACAAGTGCTCCTTCGCGGTAAACAGGTATTACGTCGGTTTGGTTTGGCGTAAGGCAGTATTTAATGTCTTCGTTCAGGTTTAGGTTTCGCAGCCTTCTCCGGTGCGACGATGCCTTCAAGAATCCAAAATAATTATCGCGGGCCTTTTGGAACAAGAACAAGGATGCGATGGTAGAGTCTTCATCGCTCATATACTTGCGGCTATTGATGAGCGCTTCGGTAATAGCTCCCGCACAAATGCTGTCTTCCAGGTTAAACTTGCCCTGCCAGCCCGATGCGAGCAGAAGCACGTCTGTGGGGTGATCGATAAATTGCTTGATGATGGCATCGAGATTTACCAGCGCACCGATATACACATCGTGCGATTTTGCCGCTCTATTAATGGCCTTGGTGCCGTTGGTGGTAGATAGCACCAGAGTTTTGCCCTTCACAAAATCTCCCATATAGCTGTATGGCGAATTTCCAAAATCAAACCCTTCCACAATTTGGCCGTTTCGCTCTGCGCCCACCAGGAATCCTTTGCCCTGATATTCTCGCGCTTCTTCGATGGTAGAAACGGGAATCAACTTTTCGGCACCGTGCTGAAAAGCGGTGCAAATAGCCGTGGTGGCACGCAAAACATCAATGGCCACTACGGCCTTGTACTCTTGCTTATACAAATCGAATTCCTCTGGCGAGAAACACACTTCTACTCTAAATTTCCTGGGTTCGGCCATTAGGCATTTTTGTAGAAAGGAAGCTTTACCACTTCGGCTTTCAGTTTTTTATTTCGAATCTCGATATAAATCTCCGTGCCGGGATTGCGGAAATCCGTTTTTACGTACCCCATACCAATCGCTTTGTTGAGCGAAGGACTCTGCGTTCCGGATGTGACCTTTCCAATGTTGTTTCCCTCCCTGTTTAAAATGGGGTAGTCTTTCCGCGGTATTCCGCGATCGATCATTTCAAACGCTACAAGTCTTCGTTCCAGGCCTTCTTCTTTCTGCTTTAGCAGATAATCTTTATCGATAAAGTCCTTGGTGAATTTCGTAATCCAACCCAACCCCGCTTCCAGCGGAGAAGTAGTATCGTCTATATCATTCCCGTAAAGGCAAAAGCCCATTTCGAGCCTTAGGGTATCACGGGCGCCCAAACCGGCGGGTTTAATCCCGAAAGGCCGGCCCGCTTTCATTACCGCGTCCCAAACTTTGGGGGCGTCGGCATTGGAAACGTAAATTTCGAACCCACCCGAACCGGTGTAGCCGGTTGCCGATATCAGTACGTTGTCAACGCCCGCAAAACGATCGGTTTTAAAGGTGTAATACCCCATTTCAGACAAGTTCAAGTCTGTTAAACCTTCGAGTGCTTCCGCCGCTTTTGGTCCCTGAACGGCCAGCAACGAAATGGAATCGCTGCGGTCTTCCAGTTGGCAGTCAAAGTGGTTTTGACTGTTTATCCAGTTCCAGTCTTTTTCAATATTCGATGCATTTACAACGAGTAAGTATTCCGTTTTTGAAATGCAATACACGAGCAGGTCGTCTACAATTCCGCCTTTCCCGTTGGGCAGGCAACTGTACTGAATTTTACCCGGAACCAGTTTTGACACATCGTTTGACGTTACCTTTTGCAAAAGCGCTTCCGCCCCTTCGCCCTTAGCGTAAAACTCGCCCATATGCGAAACGTCAAAAACCCCAAGGGCATTTCGAACGGCCAGGTGCTCATCGCCCAATCCGCTGTACTGAACGGGCATTTCAAAGCCGGCAAAAGGCACCATTTTGGCATTTAATTCGAGGTGTTTATCGTATAAGGCGGTTCGCTTCATTTCCTGTGTTTTGGGCTGCAAAAGTAGTATATAAAGTCCACCTGACACAGCCCTGTGTGCGGCTTTGAATTATTGTATATTTGATGCCCTTAGATTTCAGGTAGAGCATGCTGTTTCCAGACCAAAATGTACCCCGATGGATAATTTTCCTGATTGATACAGCCATAGTTGCCGTCTCCATA
>JAIVHP010000086.1 GCA_020201045.1 Flavobacteriales bacterium | reverse complement strand
CTTCTGAGCTCATCCCTGTGGTTTATCGCGGTTTTCAAAAAAGAGACCGCTATCCGATAGGTGATGTGCACCCGGCGCTTGTAAGAAGTGCGGCCGAGCCCTACTCCGCGAACTTCCACCAGAGTAGAAACCGCTCCCGTAAGGGCGTAAGAGGTAGCACTCGAACGGGCATTCAATGCGCCTTTGCTGAAATAAATTTCTCCAAAGTGTTTGCCCGTAGAAAAGTAATCGGCGTTGGAATACCCTTGCTTATCCATGTCTTTAGCCGATGCTGATACGAAACGATCTTTGGTGTACTTTCTCAATCGCGGTGGTACATTTAAATTACTCGAGTACAGAAACATCACATCAAACAAAGACGAAACGCCGTAGGTACTGAACTTTGTAAAATCGCGTCTGAATGGCCTGAATTCGTGAAAATCGAGTGCCACTTCGGGATCGAAAGCGTTGTAGGCTTCCTTTAAAACCCACGTTTCGGGAGCGGTGAGTTTGGTTTGGTCGCGGTTTAAATCGAGACCGTTTGCCGCGTAGCGTTTGTTTTTTTCACTTCCGTCGATGTTTGCCATAGGCACAATTGCCAATTGCGTATCGCGGAGAATACCGCCGAGGGAGTCCACCTTCAATAAGTTGTGCATGAGCCACAGCAGGCCTTCCGTTCCCGCGGGCTCATTGCCGTGTAGGCCACCTTGAAGCCAAATTCGGATGGGGTTTGCGGAAGTGTCGGCCTTTCCACCCATCACAACCATAGGGATGCGCTCGCCCTTCTGGCTTTCGCCGATAAACTCAACCGAGATCAAATCGGGGTGATGCGAACGAAGAGATTCGATAAACTCCATCATCTCTTCGTAGCTGGTAAATCCCCTTTTCTTTTCGAATGCGGGTGTGGGAATGTCGATATCGGGATCGGGGAAAAATTTCTCCGTCATTTTCCGCGGCTGGGGACTGGGCTGGGCGGCACACATTGCTACTATTGCGAGCGCAAAAAGGGTTGCTATGGTTTTAATTCCCACCATCTAAAACGAGAATGTTGCCAGAGTTCTGAATATCCACTCATTGCCTTCAATGGGTGTGCTGGTGATGTCGTTGCTCCCTTCGCCGAGTTCCACGTAAGTGATGGAAGCCTGAATTTTAAAGCCATACCCGCGTGAGAAGTATTTTGTAGCGCCCAGCGTGTAGTAGTTGGGGCGGTTGTAAAAGGTGCCGTTGTTTAAAAAAGAGTGCCTGTCCGCATCCAAATGCGCGTATCTGGCATCGATGCTGATCAGATTTTTGAAAACATAGCCCATTTGAATATTGTATCCCTTTCCGAGCATCATCCGGCCTTTCACATAATTCTCCACATCTCTCATCCCGTCCACGTCGAAAGATGTAGCGATGGTTCCATTATTGCGCACCCGTTGAGCTATACCGACCGGCACCGTTGCAGCGCTTGCGGCAAACTCTCCAAGCACGGAGAATCCGCGGTATTTCAACATAAAGTCGACCCCGAACTTGGAGTAATTCGGCAGCGATTCGTTTCCGGTTTCGTCGAGGTAAATAATGTCTCCGCTGCTGCGACCCCTTCGGCTACTCATTCCGCTGTTGTGGTTGTAATACCCGCCAATGACGAGTTTTGGCGAAAGCTCCCGCACCAGATCGGCCTGTCTGAATTGCCCGTAGTTGGTGAACAAACCGAATGGGAGAAAATCGAGACGCCCGCCCACTTTCAATCCGCCGCGGTCGTTGGAGTAAACATTCACGCCATCGCCGTTGGTAAGGGTAAAATAAGGTTTAAGGTAAGTTCCCCCGCCGGTGCGAAACCTACCTTCGGCAAAAATCCCGAATTCGCGAATACTGGCAAAGGCCGAAGTTACCCGGCTCCGCTCGACGAGCTGAAGGGTTTGCGACCCCATGCGCAACTCGCGGTTGTCGGTAGGCGTGGCCATTTGTCCGAATTTGATTTTGATGTTTTTGGTGAGTTGGTAGCCTATCCACGCGTCAAAAAGTAGACCCGCATCTTCTTCTCCCGTTTCAGATGTTCCACTGAAATCGAGTTGCAACCGGTACTCCACCTTTTGATTGGGGGAATCTCCGGTAAGCCGCAACCTGAACCGGCGCAGCCTAAACCTGTTAATAGCTCCTTCACCCGAATACGAATCATCGGTGTAAAGCTTGGCTTCGTAGTTGGGCTGAATATACCCGCGCAGGGTCATGGTGTAATCGCTTTTCCCCGTAAGGCTCAAGCCTTCTCCAAAGGTGTAAGCGTTAAGTCTTGAATTCTGTGCCGATGTGGAGATAACACCACACAGTGCCAGAAGCAGATAGAACCATTTGATATGAGCGGAAGCATTCATAAGCTTATGAAAAAGGTTCGTTGATGGTGACATTTCCGTTTTTCTTCAAGACTTCTCCCCTGCCAATCACGTCTGTTAATTCGAAATTTGAAGGGTCTACAAAGCAAAAATCTGCATCGGCACCCACTGCAATTCTTCCTTTTTGCTTTAATCCCAGGTTTATGGCTGGATTGAGCGTGATGGGTTTGATGGCATCGGAAACACTAAGAGAACCTTCGCGAATCAGAGCCACCACTTCGGCGTAGTTCTGATCTACCGGTGCCCGGCGCAGCCCGATGACTTTACCCGATGCATCGCGTTTCTCGAGCCCTGCGTTGCCGTCGCTGCTGAAGGTTATCTTATCGATGGAAACGCCTTCGTTTATCGCTTCCAGCACCGAGAGATGCGGGTCGGTGTATTTCGATGCGCCCGTGGTGATATCGATCATTCCACCCATTTTGGCAAAAGCTTTCGCCGATTCAAATATGGTTTTTGTTCGCCCTACATGGGTCGGGGAAATATGCTCAATTGGGAATTCGTAATCTTCCACCATTCTAAAAAGCGGATCCATGCAGGTTTTCAATCCGCCGAGGTGGATGTGCATAATTCCCTTTTTGGATGCGATCATACCACCCACGCGCACTTGCTTTAGAATTCGCAGCAATTCGAGATCGGTAGGGTAAGAAGAGCGCACATCCGAAATGGCAATTTTACACCCCAAAACCTTGTCGATGAAAATCATTTCTTCCTGAATGCTGTCGAGGATATGAACGGGGTCTACTCCGTAATACCCCGTGTACATGTAGGCTGTGAGCCCTTGTTGCTCAAGAGCTTTCACTTTAGCGTATAAGGTTTTAATGCTTCTTGCGGCTCCGTCGGTACCCAAGAGCCCCACTACGGTGGTAGTGCCACAAACGGCGAGTTCCGAAGCGGTGAGTTCGGGCGTCATCGATACAAACCCATTCTTGCCCCCTGCTCCTGTTACGTGAACGTGCTGATCTATAAAACCCGGGAAAACCCACTTGGAATCGGCGTCGATAATTTCGGCTCCTTCAATATCACTCAGTCGATCTGCGATGGCTAAAATGGCACCGCCACCGGTTAGGATATCCTTTTTGCCGAGGTACTCCGGCGCATATGTTTCAGCATTTTTAATTAAAAGCATAATATCTAAATAAAGTGCATTAAAAGCATGGCTACCAGCGCCAAGCCAAGCGGAATAATATTTCTTTTTACAATGGCTATGGTACTTACACCGGCTATTTCTGACACGGCAATTAAAACGCCGCTCACCGGCGAAACCGTTCGCCCCATGGAAGCGGCCAAATTCATCGGCAAAATCATAGAAGCACTCTGCACACCTAGTCGGGCTGCAATGCTCGGGATAAGCGGGCCGAAGGCAAAAAAGGAAGCATTCCCGCTGCCCATCAGCATAGAAGCCAGGAATATAAAACTCGTCATAACCACTCCGATCCCCACGGCTCCAAGACCCGCAGAAGTGGCTGTGGCCAGCAACCCGTCGATGAAACCCAGCGAAATAAGGCCCTGAGAAAAAATATCGGCGGCAATGATCAGGGTTACCACCGTTTTGAAGATGTCTCCCATCCCGCCAAAGAATGATTTCAGCGAAAGCATTACTGTTAATACGTTTCGGATTCGCACCGCTTCAAACACCATGGCTACAAACAGGCTAATAAACATGGCCGTAGTGGTATCGAGAACGATTGGCGTGGGAAAGGCCTGGAATACTTCGGAAAACAGCAACAGCAGAATAAGCGGAAAAACGGGGATAAGCGCGTAGACCGCAGGTGCCTTTACCACATCGGATTTTTGCTCCGGCTTCACCGGTTTTTTATCCGATTTCCTATCGAAATACCGATTCACAAAATAGTACGACACCGCCACAATAATGGAAAGCGGAATAACGAGCGGAATTTGGCGAATGATAAAATACGAAATTTGCGCTTCTTCGGTAATTGCGGCTGCACTGGCTGTAAGTGCCGATGCGGGGCCGATGCCAAACGCCGTGGTAGCTGTAATAACCGATGCGGCGGATAATCTGCTCACTCCCAGATTCACCAAAATGGGGAATACGGAAGCCATTAAAAGCAAACCGAGTCCGGCTGCGGAAGGAATGCAAACAAAAAGCACCTGTCCGATGGGTATCACCGCCGATGCCGTGACGTGCGGATAATTCCGCAGCAGCGAAAGTGGCTTCATGGCCAGCTTTACCAATGCATTGGATGCCCCGATTTTATCTGAATAGGCAACAAATCCACCGATGGACATAATCATTAGTCCCACGCCTGCATTGGTATCGGCGAAGGAAAGTACAATGAGTTTGAATAGGTCGGTTGCTACCGTTCCCGTTGAATTCTCTAGTACGGGAAAGCCGATTCCGAGTATGGCGGCCAGAGAAAGCATAAGCAAACCCGCGATAAGCAACACCGCATGGGGGTAAACTTTCTTCAATAGCAGCCTGGCCACTATCACAATAAACACTACCGACAATAAAGGTCCGAGCATGCCTACAGGATTCTTATTTCATTTAAAATGGTAAACCGTCAACCCGCGTACCCGGCGAAAACAAGGTGTCAGCCGCAATGTCTCCGTGCTGCTCAAACTCACCGGTTATATCCGGATTGCGCGAGAGAGATTCATTGGGATTGTTTGAAAATGGTTCTATATCGAAATCCAATACGACATTTTCGTCGGGATCGGTAAGGGTCATAATATCTCCGGCATTGTTTAAGTTCATATTGCCGGTGGTTGATGTTTGCACCACAGCGCCGCCGAAAGACCCCTGCGGGTTTCCGCCACCAAAAACCACGATAGCTCCACCCGATGGCACGATGCTTCCATCGGGAAAAGTGTGTCGGGGGGTACCGGAATTTAAGGCCTCCGTATCAAAAATCATAAAACCACTTAAATCTGCTTCCAGAAAAGAAATATTGACAAACTCCAAAAACTCATCTTCGCTTTGGGCATATACCCCATCGCCGTTTGTATCGCCGTCTAAACCATTGTTCGATGGATCGTAGCAAATTTCATTGAGAACAAGCTGCGCC